>DPKV01000061.1 GCA_003542325.1 Anaerolineaceae bacterium | reverse complement strand
GCAGGACCTGAAACGCCAACCGCCAGTTCCGCTCAACGGCTTTCCGTAAATCGGCGCGCAGAACCCGGTCGATGAATTGGTCAACGGCCTCGCAGTCCCACCAGCCATCCACATAGCCTTCCCCCAATCCCAGTGATGCATCCCGCAGGATTCGGTCATAAAACTGGTCGTTATGGACTTGAATATCCCAGGGGCGACTGCCACCAACCTTAATGTCAGCCGATTCCAACAATTCCCGTACAGTTTGTTCGGATTTTCTCATGACAAGATCCTTTTTGAACCCGGTGTTAAGAGTAATAACCCAAAAGACGATGAAAAGTGATGGGGTTGTTGAGGTTGACAGGGGTGTAATTAAATAATAACCATTTAAAAGCCAATCTTCAATAAAAACAAGTAAATGGGGTATATTATGATTTCTATGGCAAAGATACTGTATTTCACCGGTCCAATTCTGATCATTGCCCTGCTGGCATTGCTCACCTCTGAACAGCATTATCGGGAATCCTTTTATCACCCTTACCTGGTCATTAATTTCCTGGTCTTTCTGATCGTTTGGGTCGGGTCGACGCTCGCTCTAAAGATTTCCTTCGCGTATCCCCTTCCAAAAGGATATTTTTGGAAAATTGCTGGTGCCTGGTCCATTACTTCCAGCATCAGTTGGCTTATAAACCATTTCATACTTTCAGGCTTCCTTGCCAGATCTGGCAGCCGTCCAAAGTTTTCGATCCCGATCTTGGTGCTCACCTGGATTTTTGGGTTGATTCTGGTCCTGGGTTGGTTTTATGGACTCGCGCTGCTGAAGTACATTTTTACTTCTTCTCAGCTCAGATGGCTGAAGGTGGGGATCGAGGTAGTCCTTTCGGTCCTTGGATTATTTCTGGTAATCATAGTCGTGATAAATTTGCATGTGCGGTTCCGTTTTCGGGACCGGATCACCTCGGTTGACAGCGTTCAAAGCAATGCCACAGCGATTGTCTTTGGGGCAGGCGTATACCAGGAATCGGGACGTCCTTCACTGGTTCTGCGGGATCGTATCGAGACGGCCGCTGAGCTTGTAGAGAAAGGCAAATCCGAATCCGTCCTTCTGAGCGGCGATGGATCTGCCGGGAGTATTGAAGTGGATGTGATGGCCCGCCACGCGGTGGAGATCGGCATCCCGGAAAGCATCCTTGTCCTGGATAAATCCGGATATAGAACTTATGAAACCTGTTCACGAGCCTGCACGGAATTTGGGATTCGGGATGCCCTTTTGGTGACCCAGGACTTTCACCTGCCAAGAGCCTTATTGATCTGCAAATCGGTCGGCCTGGGGGCGGTCGGTGTGCGTGCTGACCGGACCCGCTATTCCCTGCTCAGTCATCTGATCTGGGCGTTGCGGGAATCGCTGGCCACCGCCTATGCCTGGCTGGAAGAAATGGTTAATCATAAATAGATCACCACTAAGGACACCAGGGGCACAAAAGAACAAGACTTACTTTGTGTTCCTTTGTGTCCTTCGTGGTTGAAAATCTTTTTCTCTCCGTGGGATATTTACAAATCTCCGGAGTTTTCTCATCAACCCGTTTGTCATGTGCGTTCCGCTTCCCACTCCGCTGCGCTTCGGGGACTATGTCGCTCCACGGCACGTGACCCCACAGAATATGAATATCTCACGGCCTATGCTTGGCTGGAAGGGTGATTAAAGCACAAACAATATGGTAAAAGATGCCCCATCACCTAATTCCCAATACCTGCTTCCTGATATTTTTCCTTGACACCTGTTCCACTTTTGGACATAATATAGCTAGTAAAATATTGCAACGGCGATGAAAGAGGAAAGTAGATTGGCGGAAGTTGACAGGGCGGTTCGGGCAAGACTGAGACCCGGACCCTGCTGAAACCGATTGAAGTTCCCTCCCGAGCCGCTCAGGTGAAGGCAGCTGCTGGTAGTTTGAGCCGTATGACCCAACGTTACCCGGGTGACCAATTGCCGCAAGGTAGTTGGTGTTGAGTGGGTCGTGCAGTGTGCCTGTGCGACCAATAAAGGTGGTACCGCGGTTTCCCCGTCCTTTGACAGGACGGGTGTTTTGTTTAACGATCCGTTTGACAGGCATCATATTGATTTTGGAGGTTTATTTTTTTATGGCAGATAAAGCAGCAGAACTTGCAAAACTGGAACAAATCCAGGCTGAGGCATTAAAAGTGCTGGCGGATGTGGCTGAGGAAGACGCGCTGGAAGCCTGGCGAGTGGCCTTTCTTGGCCGCAGTTCACCCGTGATGGCGGTCTTCAGCAGCATGAAGACCATGGATCAGGCGCTCCGGCCGGTGATGGGGCAGGCTGCGAACAAGGTCCGCCAGGCATTGGAAGCAGCCCTGGCAGAGAAGCAGGACATCCTGAAGGATGAAGCCCTGGTAAAGGCGCTTCAGACCGAACAATTGGACGTGACCATGCCCGGCCGGCCTGTGGAACGCGGCCGGCTGCACCCGCTGACCCAGGTGCTGCGTCAGATCACCCGCATCTTTGGGGATATGGGGTTCCAGGTTTATCGTTCCCCGGAAGTGGAGACGGATGATTACAACTTCACGTACCTGAACATGCCGCCCTACCACCCGGCGCGTGATATGTGGGACACCTTCTACACCAAGACGGACGGCGTTTTGTTGCGGACGCACACATCACCTGGCCAGATCCGGGTCATGCGGGAACGCTCTCCCGAACCGATCCGTGTGATCCTGCCCGGCGCAACCATGCGCTATGAGCAGCTCTCCGCCCGCAGTGAGATCGAATTCGCCCAGGTCGAGGTGCTGGTGGTCGGCGAGAAGGTGACCTTTGCAGAGTTGAAGGGGACGTTGGAAGACTTTGCACGGCGTTTGTTTGGCGAGGAAGCCCGGACACGGTTACGCCCATCACACTTCCCTTTCACCGAACCCAGCGCTGAAATGGACGTAGGTTGTTTTGTGTGCGGTGGGAAGGGCTGCCCGGTTTGCAAGGAAACCGGCTGGCTCGAGATCCTGGGCTGCGGTATGGTGCATCCGGTGGTGCTGGAATACGGCGGGTACGACCCGGCCAAATATTCCGGTTTCGCTGCCGGCATGGGCATCGACCGCAGCACCCTGATGCGCTACCGCATTGATGACATCCGCCATTTCAGGAATAATGATATTCGGTTCCTACGACAGTTTTAGGATTGTGAATGGAGAATGGTGAATAGGGAATAGGGGAGGTTGAGCATGGCGCTTGAAGGCTTGAACAGGTTGGAGGTGTATAAGTCAGCTCAAGAACTGGCAGGTTTTGTCTACCAGTATGTTCTGCCCTTGCTTCCCGTTGAAGAAAGGTATGGTCTTTGTTCCCAAATTCGTCGAGCCGCGGCCAGTGTTCCGGCCAATATTGCTGAAGGCTACGGTAGATACTATTATCAGGAAACCATTCGCTTTTGTTTCCTGGCAAGAGGCTCATTGATGGAGCTCTCAAGCCACTTCGATTTAGCTTGCTCTCAGGGATATATCTCAAATGAATCCTACGAGCAACTTGGTGCGATGATGAACTCCGTGTTGAAATTAATTCATGGGTATGTCAAATACCTTAAGCAGAGCAAACGAGGTTGGAATGAGCCGGGAGCTTCCGCAATTTCCGAAGCAATGATCGACTATTCTACTCCAGCGGAGAGTGCGCCAGAGGACCTATCCTGATGTTGAACCATTCACCACTCACTTTTCACCATTCACTTGATGATATACGATTTACTCAGAAATTAACCATAAATGCGAGGTTTAAAACATGAAAGTCCCATTAACTTGGTTGAAAGATTATGTTGATTTGAGCGACCTGGACATCGAAACCCTGGCAAAGGTGATGACCATGGTCGGTCTGGAAGTCGGCGAGATTCGGCTGGTTGGCTTGCCGCTGCCACCCGGTGAGCTGCATGAATTTAAGTACACGGGCCTCTCCTGGCCGGCAGATAAATTCATCGTCGCCCGAGTGGACGAGGTGATGCCCCATCCGAATGCGGACCGGCTGGTGCTGTGCCGTTTGAACGATGGGCAGGAAGAGATTGTCGTCCTGACCGGTGCGCCGAACCTGTATGACTACAAAGGCAAAGGTCCGCTGGAGCAACCGCTTAAAGTAGCCTATGCCCGGGAAGGTTCCACCCTTTATGACGGGCATGAGCCGGGTCATCAACTGACCACCCTCAAGCGGATGAAGATCCGCGGGGTGGAATCCTTCTCCATGATCTGTTCAGAGAAGGAACTCGGTATCTCTGAAGCGCATGAAGGCGTGATCATCCTGGATGATGACGCGCCGACTGGGATGCCGCTGGTGGACTATATGGGCGATGCCGTTTTGGATGTGGATACGCTGCCGAACATGGTCCGGGATGCCAGCGTGATCGGCATGGCCCGGGAGATCGCTGCCGCCCTCGGGAAGACATTGCAGATGCCGGATGCCACCCTGGAGATGAAAGGCCCCCAACTTGAAGGACGGGCCAAAATTGAGATCATTGATCCGGAACTGAATTCCAGGTTTATGCTGGGCCTGATCGAAGGGGCGGCTCAAAAACCCAGCCCTTACTGGGTTCGGCGGCGGTTGAACCTGTCGGGAATGCGCCCGATCAACGCCCTGGTGGACGCCACCAATTATGTCATGTTGGAGCTGGGGGAACCGCTGCATGCCTTTGACTATGATATTCTCGTCAATCGAGCGGGAGGCAAGGTCCCCACCATCATCACCCGCACCGCCAAAGCAGGTGAAAAACTGACCACTTTAGATGGGGTTGAGTACGAATTAGACCCGGAAATGGAATTGGTGACCGATTCGGCTGGCGCATTGTCACTGGCAGGGATCATGGGCGGTGAGGAAAGTGAAATCAACGAGAATACCGTTAATGTGCTGCTCGAAGGTGCTTCCTGGAACTTTATCAACATCCGCAAAACCGTCAGCAGGCTGAAGATCAATTCCGAGGCTGCTTACCGATTCAGTCGTGGGATTCATCCGGCATTAGCGGATTTGGGTGTGCGGTTATGCCTCAAGCGGATGCGGGAATGGGCCGGCGGAGAAATCGCCGAGGGTCTGATGGATAATTACCCTAATCCGCCGGAAGACCCGGTGGTGGAACTGTCTGCAACCTGGGTCAATGACAGCCTGGGAACGGAAATACCTGCACGGGAAATTGCCGGCATTCTGGAGTGTCTGGAATTTGAATGCCGGGTGGATGGCGATTTGATCACGGTCAAAACGCCGCCGCACAGGCTGGACGTCCATGACGGCCTTATCGGCCGGGCGGATTTACTCGAAGAGGTCAGCCGCATTTATGGTTATGACAAGATCCCTTCCCGCCCGCTAAACCAACCCTTGCCGCCGCAGCGTATTTCACAGGGAATGGCGCTGGAAGAGACCGTGCGGGACCTGTTGGTCAATTTGGGTCTGCAGGAATTGATCGCTTATCGGATGACCTCCCCGGAACGCGAAGCGCGCCGGTTCCCGCCCGAATATGATGGCGCCTGGGAGGAATACCTGGAGATCCAAAACCCGATCACCGTTGAACGCCGGGTGATGCGCCGCAGCATTCTGGCGACCCTGCTCGAGACTTTGGAATATAACTATACCTTCAGCCCGCGGCTGGCGGTATTCGAGATCGGACCGGTGTTCCATCCCGTTCAGGGTCAGCAGCTTCCGGATGAAAAGATGATGCTTTCGATTGGGATGACGGGTTTGCGTGAAAAACCTTCATGGAAGAATGATGCCCCCGAGGTACTGGATTTCTATGACCTGAAAGGTGTCATTGAGGGTTTGCTGGCCGGGCTGCATGTGGAAGGGATTTGCTATCAGGCCGCGCAGCATCCCAGCCTCCATCCTGGGAAGACGGCTCAGGTTTGTATAGGCGGCAAGGTGGTCGGCGTCATGGGCGAGCTTCACCCGCTGGTCAAGGCGAATTATGAACTGGGTGACGCCCCGGTCTATGTTGCTGAGTTTGATCTGGTGAAACTATTGGAATCGGCGCGGATCCTGTTCGATGTGGAACCCGTTCCCAGCTACCCGCCGGTGTTCGAAGACCTGGCGGTGGTGGTGGATGAAGCCGTGACGGCGGCAGACATTGAAGAGGTGATTCGCCAGGGCGGCGGGGAGTATCTGGCGAAGGTGCAAATGTTTGACATTTTCCGCGGGCCGCAGGTGGGTGAAGGCAAGAAGAGCCTGGCTTTCAGCCTGACCTATATCGCCCCCGACCGGACGCTGACGGATAAGGAAGTGTTGAAGCTGCGGAATAAGATCGTGCACCTGCTGGGTGAAAAACTGAACGCTGAATTACGCAGTTAGCGTTAATTCTTGAATGTTGTCATTGGGACGCTCCGCTGGGGCGTCCCAATGCGTTCCATTGTAATTCGTAGAGAAATTTTCTAATTTCCGTCTTTCACCACCCGGACGAAATTCTCAATCCGGATCGCATCGCCCTGCGGTCCACGTCCCTGTGAATAATCGCTCGCAACGCCCGCCTTCGGGTCGCTGCGCTGTGCGCCTGCGCCGTGTACATCCATCCACTCGTTATGCATATTCCCCATCGCCCGGCCAAAGGCGACATAAACCGCTTCAAATCCGGGATGGTTTGATGTGTTGGCATGAGTGGTGCTGGTCCAGAACATGGGGTAGTCGGTTTGTCCGGCCTTGTTGGTGATCGTGATGATTTGGAAAACCGGGTCCAACGTGGCTGAATTGGTGGCATCGGGCGATAGCGAATAATCCACGATGCTCTGTAATTCCTTGGCATTCGGCAGCCGCCAATCGCTATAGCCCAGGTAATTCTCTTCATTGAGCTGCTGCACCCAGGCCAGTGAGCTTTCCCAATCCATACCTGTAGCGCTGTCTTCCTGCGCCCACATCAAGCCCGTTGCCAGGTCGCTGACCGTTCCGTCGGTGTTGTCCACGAAATCATTAATGCCGTAATCGGAGCTGCCCCGGACATAATAAACATAGAACAACTTATCCACGGGGTATCCCTTGATCCGGCCGTCGGCGAAATTGAACCCGAACATCGTTGTGTTCCCGCCCATGGTTGTGCTGGTGTAGATTGTGCTGGTCGCCATCTGGGCGTCAATGATCCGTTCACCGGCGTTGGTGTCGCCGTAGGCAAACTCGAAGTAATCTGTGTCAATGAACGGCGTCAGCCCGGAGGTGTCCGTTCCCTGAACTGCGCTGGGGTCGGTACCGTTGAAATCGTTCAGGGAATAGAGTTCCTTGATGGTCGGCAGACGCCAGTCGGAGTACCCTGCCAGAGCAAAAGTTTCGGCATAAGCCAGGGCTTCCTCCCAGGTGAGTTTGTCATCCGCATCAATCACCCCATCGCCATTCAGGTCCGGGGAGGCAGACCACATTAGCCCGGTTACGAGATCTGTAACCGTCCCATCGGCGTTGGCCTGATAGGAGGTTCGTTTCCCTTATTTTGGGCGTCCTGCCCGTAGAACGCTTCGCCCTCATCCGGACAGGTGATCAGATCCAGGTTGTCATAACATTGGGCGCGGCTGCCCTATGATCTGCTGGCGAAAGTCGCCAACCGGATCGGCAACGAGGTGCAGGGGGTGAACCGGGTGGTCTATGACATTACCAGCAACCCCCCCGGAACAATTGAGTGGGAGTAGGCGGGACAGGTAAAATAATAAAGAAGGTTTTTTTATCTTTGTCCTGTTCTAAAGTTATCAATTCAATGAGTCCACTGAAATAAGGTCAACTTTGGAAAAGCTTTTATGTTCACACCCCACAAAGGTAACAAATTTCATGCATTTTATGGGATTAAACCATCGAAAAAGCAGAAAAACGGTTGCATAACCACAAGACGTCCCACTTTCAAATGGATTACATACTTTTTTCAGTAGACTCATGATTGAAAAAGACAAAATAATCATTATAATGTAAATTGAGTGCACATTATTTCTTACGGATGTCTTTATCAGGGCAATCGCAAAATGCACCCAAGAGATTTCTGCATGCCATAGTCAATAAGCAACCCCATCCCCCACCCTTCCCATCGGTGAGGGGAAGGGTGCCCGAAGGGCGGGAAGGGGTGATATTTGGATAGTTAGGAAATTAAAAAGCTGCAACAAATGACTTTGCGATTGCCCTGCATGTCTTTATTACCTTATTCACATCAAAAAATCATGACACCCCTTTTGTAAGTAATACAGCACGTTATGGGGCGATCAAAGGAAATTTGTAACAATTTTCAACTATTGCGAGGGAAAAATGAATATCAAGCTGGGTAATTTCTTTGTCGTTATGTGTTTAGTTATGCTGTGTGTGGGCGGATCGGTAAATTCTGTTGAGGCTCAAGCGGGATTAACGATCTCAAGCGTTACACCGCAGACAGTCTACAATGATCTGGATACAACAATCACCGTGACGGGGGAGCAATTTACGGATGTGATCCGAGCGGCTCTAAATGATACGGATCTAACGGAGCTTAATATAGTAGATGCACAAACATTGACTGCCGTGATCCCATGGGGAATGGTACCCGGAACTTACACATTGAATGTGTATTCCGAACTCGAGTCAGCAAGTCTGGAATCTGCGATAACCATCGAACTTGGGATTGGGGAATGGATCAGTAACGGCCCTTATGGCGGACAAGTAAAGCAGATTCTTCAGGACCCGATCACAACCGAAAAAATTTTCACAGTAGTCGCAGGTGTCGGGGTATTCCGGAGTGTGAACCATGGGGAAAATTGGGAATTTATTTTCGCAACGGACATGGGTACATTGGCAATGGATTCGGTTAACCCCAACCTATTGTATGTAACAAAGACTCACGAGGGACTATATCGGAGTGTGGATGGGGGGGACCATTGGCAAGCCGTTCCTTTCCCTGATGTTCCCCAAATTTATGAAGCTCGTGCTTATCCACATCCAACCCAGGGCAGCATCGTTTTTGCTGGACTGTTCTTCAGTGATGATGATTATGATGCTGGGGTCAACTTCGGTATTTATAAATCCACTGATGCCGGTACGACTTGGATCCATGTCAGTGACGATATACCCAACGAGAAGAAAATCACTTCAATTAGTTTTGGGACGGATGCAATGTATACCGGCATGGACGATGGCTTGATTTATCGGGGCACTGAAAATGGCACAAGCTGGGTAGAGATGGCGGTTAATTGGTCTGGCGACCCAGTAAATAATATTGGCAAATTAAAGGTCCAGCCCGTGACAAATGACTTGTTTGTGATTAATGGTTTTTCTGGACCTGCAAACCGCTGCACGGAAGTGGACAATGAAGGCGTAATTTCGTTGGACTGTGCAGAAGTTGTGGTGGATACGATCCATTTTTTCAGTTCAGATCCCGTGAGTGATATCCAGTTTAATCCATTAAACTACGAGGATATTCTATTGGCTTTCTCAAAGCCTGCCCGTTCACCGGATAATGGAGCGACCTGGAATGTTTATTCGGATTTTTCGGCCCCACTTCAATCTGAAGCTGTAATGTTCGATTTTTCGCTTCCAAATACCATATTTTCTTCAAATACTCAGGGAGTATTCCGAAATGATTCGGCAAATCTTTATGACAGTGGTTGGACGAAGAAGGTGGAAGGTATGGCCGGGTTAATTCCCAATTACCTGGCTGTTTCCGCCAGCGAACCACAGAGCATTTATACTAATCCTTCCGGGGCTGGATTTTTCCATTCCTCTGATGGCGGTGTTAATTGGGTACAACTTCCTAATTTCGCCGATGATGATTTAAGTCAATATACCTTGAATTTACCGGTTGCAGTAGATGTTTCGAATGACGATTACGTCATCGTCCCTACCTGGTACAATTCGGTCAGGGTGAGTCTGGACGGTGGATTGACCTGGGAGGAAACGGAGGAAAAAGTCCCTGTTCCAGAATCTTATTCGGGTTATACATTTGCCTTTGAATTCTTAGAACCCATTCCAGGGGCACCGCATAAGTATTTGGCCGGCGGGTATTTAATGGATCCGGAAGATGGAGATTATAGCCAAGCTCCTGCAGGTGCGATTTTTCGCCTGGAGCTGGATGGAACAACAGCAACTTGGACCGAACTTGCAGTTGAACCTTCGTTAGGCCGTGTTCAGGCTGTTGTCTTTGATCCGGCTGATCCCACACATATTTATTGTGGTTCATATACCAAAGATGGTGAGGGATATGCTGAACATTCCGCGTTGGTTTATAGCCTGGATAATGGGGAGAATTGGGATATCCTGACGCCACCTACCGGTGGTGAATTCGATGGTTTTGAAGAAATTAGTACGGTCGCTATGAGTCCCTCCACAGGCGTGCTGCTGGCGGATGGCGGATCGTCAATCCTGTCAATCGATCCACTGACAAATACCTGGGATGTTTACAGCTATATCCCTTGGAACAATGGCCCCATCAACAAGTTGGAGTTCGCGCCAGCCCTGGGAGCGACGCCGGAAACCTTATATGCAGCAACGATGATGGGTCTTTTCCATTCGATGGACGGCGGACAATCCTGGGCTTATGTTTCCAGTAATTTTATTGGTGTCAATGTGACTTCGCTCGAATATGTTGCATTGAGTGAGATTCAGGGCATTGTGTATACCGGGATTGTGGGCAGCCTTGTGGAAGCCGCTGGGAGTGGCGGCGGACGCAGCAGCGAGGACCTGGTGGATGGCGGTGTTTATCACCTGACCCGCCAATATAAAGAGGAAATATTGTGCTATCTACCACTGGTTGTCAAATGAGACACATGTCGGCGTGATATTGGATGGGTTTCATAAGAGACTGGGTCATCGATAATCCAATTTCCGCTGATTAATGACATGAAGGTGGATACGTTTTATCGTCTTGCACTGGAAATTTACAAAACCCCCAATGATTAGGATTTGCTGAATCATTGGGGGTTCTGATTAATCCACGGTTTTGTTTATAATCTAAATTAGTGATCTTTTTGAACAAAAGGACAATGATGTTAAGGCGTTAATCCGTAAAGGCCCTAAAGGAAGTGATGGTCAACGGTTTGGTGCTTGAGTTTTCATGGAATTAATCGCAAAATTACTTAACGGATAAACTATAAGGAGCAAATATGTCACTCATTGAGAAACGACGTTTAGGTAAAAGCGGGATTGAAATCACAAAGCTCGGGTTGGGCTTGTGGGCGATCGGCGGCACAGAGTGGGGTGAAACGGATGACAAAGAATCCCTCGATATGATCTCCGCCGCGCTGGATTTGGGGATCAATTTCTTCGACACGGCGGATATTTACGGGGACGGACATTCCGAGGTACTGTTGGGCAAGGCCATGCAGGGACGGCGGGAGAAGTTCATCGTCGCGTCGAAGATCGGCTGGAATGGCTTCGATCATGAGAAGGGGGTCAGTGTTTACACCACCGTGGACAAGCTGGTGGCTGGGGTTGAATCCAGCTTGCAACGGCTGGGGACGGATTACCTTGACCTGATCCAATGCCATATTGATTTCCGTGAACCCAATATGGAAATTTATGTGGCGGGGTTCCAGAAATTACAGGCGCAGGGCAAGGTTCGTGCTTATGGCGTCAGCACCAGCGATTTTGAATATTTACAGGAATTCAACGCGGATAATAAAACCTCAACCTTGCAGATTGATTACTCCATCCTCAACCGCACACCGGAAAAGGACATTTTCCCCTATACGATGGCGCACGATATCGGAGTCCTCGTTCGCGGACCGCTGGCGATGGGTATCCTGACCGGGAAATTTACCCGGACCAGCACCTTTGGTGAAGGTGATTTCCGGCAGAATTGGGTCAGGAACGAAAAAGAGAATCAAATCTTCCAGAACGATCTGGATAAGGTGCAAAAACTCGAGCCGCTGGCGAACGGGCGCACCCTGGCCCAGCTGGCGATCCAGTTTGTCATGCAGCACCCGGCGGTGACGGTGGCGATCCCAGGTGCGAAGCGCATTTCTCAATTGAAGGATAATTTGAAAGCGGCGTTACTGCCTGAATTGACCGATGATGACCTCAAGGTCATAGATTCGGTGACCCCGCCCGGCGGCGGACGCAAGATCTGGCCGGCGTAAATCAACTTCTCAAATTGAGTCAACCCCGGAAGCAGCTTCGTTTTCGGGGTTTTTTGTTTTACTAAGGATTTGCAGCGTATATAATGGTGTTCAATGATGGACTCGAATATATCCAACTCCCATGCTTTGACTCCCCGCGATATTGGCCTGATTCTGAGCTGTCGCTGTCAGGCAGCCTGCGCGCACTGCCTGTATAATTGCGGTCCGGACTGGCATGATTGGATGGATGAGGAGGAAGTACGCAGCGCCCTGGAAGCAGCCAAAGCTGCCTGGGGGGACGGGTTCCAGGTGCATCTGACGGGTGGGGAGCCGTTTCTCAGGCGCTGCACAACGCGCTTCTATTTGATCGATTGGAACGGCTGGCTGCGTTAGATTCACTCACTGGGATTTACAACCGCCGGTTTGGATTGACACGCTTGCATGAAGAGTTTGGCCGAACCTTACGGATGAAAGTGCCCCTTGGTCTGATGATGTTTGACCTGGATCATTTTAAGAATGTCAATGATGTCTATGGCCATTTAACAGGGGATCGTGTCCTTCTTCGATTGGCCAATGTGGCCAAAAGCGTCATGCGGGAAGGTGATATTTTGGTGCGTTATGGTGGTGAGGAGTTTCTCGCAATCCTACCCGGTGCATCTCGAAAAGACGTTTCAGAGATTGCGGATCGTCTGCGTCGAAAAATTGCAGAAAGCGGTGTACCGCATGGTGAGGATGTAATCAAAGTGACAGTCAGTGTCGGTGGAGTCTCTTACCCGGAAAAGGACGCAGAAAACGAGATAGAACTTGTCGACCACGCGGATAAAGCGCTTTATGCTGCAAAGGATTCGGGCCGTAATTGTGTCGTGATGGCGGGAGTAAATTGATTAAAAGGTGTTACTTAGGAGGCTTTCTCAGGCTTCTTCGCCACGATCACCAGCGATAACCCTTGCCAGGGGAGGATCGGGTCGATCAGCTTGAACAGCGGCACCATCACATTAAAAGTCTTTAGCCCAAAGCGGCCGATGGCTTTTTGTCTGGCGATTTTCCCCCGCCACCACCAGCCCAGCACACCGATTTTATTCAGTGAGAAGAGCTCTTCCACTTCGTAATTCAATGCCTCAAATATTGCTCGTAATTGGTATTTGTCGTAGCGGCGTTCGTGTCCAATGGCGGAATCCAGGGAGGAATAAAGTTTTTGACCGCGCGGGACGATGAAGATCATCCGCCCGCCGGGTTTGAGGACCTTGTCCGCGTTGGCAACCAGCCCCTGATCGTCCTCGATGTGCTCCAGTACATTGGAGCAGAGGATCGAATCGGGCTGGGGCAGGTCGGCCGGGGGCGGGGTGGTTGCGTCCCACTCACGCACGTCCACACCCGGGGTGTTAAGGTAAGCGTTGCGAAGGACTTCCAGGTAGACCGGGTCAACCTCGGTGGCGATCACTTCCGTGTACTGCATCAGGATGCGGACGTTGTTGCCGATCCCGGAACCAATTTCCAGCAGTTGGCGGCCCACATAGCGTTTGGTCCGCGCCAGCGTCCACTCGGTGTACTTGGGCGCGGCTTCCATGTCAATCAGGTCCTTGGTGCCAAAATCCCCTTCGAACATGTCGTCAATGACCCAATATTTGAAGATCGTCCAGAGGGCTTTGAACCCGTCCTTGGCCTTGATCTTCTTCCCTTCGGCATAGGTGCGGCCGTGGTAACTGATCGGCACTTCAAAGATGCGGAGTTTACGTTTGGCGAATTTGGCGGTCAGCTCCGGTTCCAGCCCGAACCCTTTGGAGCGGATCGGGATCGTCTTGGCGACCTGCAGGCGGAAGGCCTTGTAACAGGTCTCCATATCGGTCAGGTTTAAATCGGTGAAGAGGTTGCTGACGAAGGTCAGGAAATGGTTGGCAAGGGTGTGCCGGAAGTAAAGGACCCTGCGCTGGTTCCGTTCAGCAAAGCGGGAACCGTAGACCACATCGGCATCGCCTTTCAGGATGGGGTGCAGGACGGCCTCGTAGTCGTTCGGGTCATATTCCAGGTCGGCATCCTGGATAATGCCGATATCGCCTGTGGCGGATTTGATCGCCGTGCGGATGGCGTTGCCTTTGCCCTGGTTCTGCTCCAAAAGGATGGGTTTGATGACGTCCGGGTGTTCGGCTTGCAGTTCCCGGATGACCTCCACAGAGCCGTCCTGGGAGCAGTCATCCACGAGCACGATTTCATAGGCGTCCACGCCCTCAATTTTTTGCGCCAAAACACGGTTGATGATTTCCCGCAGGGTGCGGCGTTCGTTGTAGACAGGAATTAGGATTGATAATTTCATAGTGACTCCGGTTTTGATTATAACATTTGAGAGTCTCTTTTCTAAGTAAGAAAGCGCAAATGTAAGAAAGCGCAAATTAGGGCATTTCTTTTTTATCTTATTCGTTTGACCCATGCTGACTTTACGTCTGAAAAGGTGGCGTGCGCTGTTCAATCCTTGCGCAACCTGATGACATCTTGATGTGGATAGCAATCACCGTCTAAAATACAGGGAAAAGGGCACTTACTTTTTAGCAAATGGAATCGACAACTAATGATTATTCCGGGGGCAGGGCAATCGCAAAGTGAACCCTTGAGATTTCTGCATGCGATAGTCAATCAGCAACCCCATCCCCAGCCCTTCCCCTCGGTGAGGGGAAGGGTGCCCGAAGGGCGGGAAAGGGTGAATTTTGGGTAATAAAGAGTTCAATAAACTGAAACAAATGAATTTGCAATTGCCCTGATTCCGGGGGAAAATCACAGGGGAGGTTCAACAAGGTATACTATTAGGGAAGTGAAAATGATGTTCATCTGGATATCCAACAAGCGGATGGCTCTGTTGGCTGTCCAGCCTGAATGGATGGAGACCGATATGCCGCTGGCTTTAAGTGTGATCCTGATCTTGCTGGGATTGGGATTGATCTGGTTAATCTATACGCTGTTTTGGGGAACCCCGCCGTCGTTGAACCTGGCCGTGGAACGGTTGGGGCTTCA
>DPKV01000179.1 GCA_003542325.1 Anaerolineaceae bacterium | reverse complement strand
TCATGATTTTTTAATTACTTTTGACTCAGATGCCTGAGTAGTTACAATGGATGTATCGTTAGCATTTGAATGTAAAGTAGGTGTAGAAGCATAGACATCGTTTTGTATACTTTTGGTTGTTCTACGAAAGCTCACTAATCTTCCTGCTTGATCTACTGAATCAACTTTCCAACCTGCTGCAAGCCATGCTTGCGCATGGGGGTGATCTTTTGGAGATCTTGGATTAGCCCACCAAGGACGGTGCATATATGCACTTCTAGGTAAATCGTCTCCGAGGATTATCTCAATTTCCTTGAAGGTAAATGATCGAATATTAATATTTGATGGTATGTTTTCAAGATGTTTTTGAAGAGGATCATATTTGCCCATAATCATTACCACCTTTGGGAGATTCAATTGGACAGATAATTTCGATAATCTAATTATAACGTAAATAATCTAATATATTATAACTACTACTATTCAATACTCAACCAATGCCCTGTATTGTCATATATTCATTGGAAGGGGCGGCATATATGCCGCCCTTACGGGTATCGTAATGTTCGAGCCAGGTCAATCCACAGCTGCGGTCTCAGTATATACTGCAAGGTTATCCTCCGGCAGCTTCTTCCACATCTTATCCAGAACGATCACGAACACGACAAACCCCAGGAGAAGGAGGAGGGCGAAGGGGGAGGCGTTGAGGAAAGCGCCGGTGGTGTTCATGGCGGGGTGGATCAGGGCGGTGACCAGGATGCTGCCTTTAGCGCGGTTATAGAGCCAGGTGAAGACGATGGTGATCAGCACGATCAGGAGCCACTCGACGATCACGTCCCCCACGGGGTCGGCATCCATGCCCCCGAATTTCGCCGGTGCATGCCAGACGGCCCAGAGGACCCCCAGGAGCAGGCTGGAGACGAGGGGGCTGAACCTGGCCTGGAGCCGCGGGAGGGCGAAACCCCGCCAGCCGGGTTCCTCCGACAAGCCGCCGTAGATGACATTGTAGAGGAAGAAGAGAGTTACCAAACCAAACCATTTGAGATCGACTACGAGAGCCCTGACCAGCGGACCCTGCAGTCCGAAGGCACGGCCCAGGAGGTTCCCACCGACCCACAATGCAGGGATCAGAAAAAGAGCCAGAAGGTAATACCCAAAACTGCCCCGGGGTTTGCGGTAGGTTTGGAGCATCTCCCGGACGCCGGGGACGGTGGAGATGATCGAGGCGATGACCAGGGCCGGCAGTAGGGCGGCGATGCTGCTGACGATCACCAACCAGGTTGTCAGGTCCATCTTCTGGTTCATAGTCAGATAAAGCACGATGACCGGGCCGGCGAGCAGCCAGGTGATCACAAAGGAGATGATGGCGGGCTTGCGGCTGCCTTGCGTGGGGCGCGGGTGGATCAGTGCGGAGAGACCGATGCTGACCAGTGCGGGGGCGAACACAGACAGGCTGATGAAGGGCGCAATGGTCCTTTGCCCGGCCAGGTAGAGGGGCTGGAAGGTGAACAGCAGCGTCCAGGTGACCAGATAGGTCAGGGTGAAGTAAGCGAGCAGCTGGTGACGCTTGAGAAATTGGGTTAGATGAGCCATAGGTTATTCTTCTTTCAGACGGTCAGCAAACGATGAAGTATACGGGGATTGGGTACAAATTGATTATACAGCAGCATGGGTTGTAATTCTACAGGACAGGCAGGTTGGGGAAAAGTGGGAGGAAAGAGCAAGAAATGGCAGTAAAAGTGGGGAGAAAGGAACGGAAAGCGAAATAAAAAAGGTGTTATGTGGAGGGGGATGGTGATTTATCCCGCGCGGGGTAGGGGCGACATATATGTCACCCCCACAGGTGATATGGTTAGGTTTGATATGGGTGAGAAAATTCCACCTCATCCGGCACCCGCAGGGTGCCACCTTCCCCTCAATGGGAAGGCTTAAAAGAAAAAGGCCGTCTACTTCCAGACAGCCTTGGTTTCATGTGATTAGGTTTGTTCCTCACCTTCTCCGCCTGCCGCCGAGGCTCCCGGCCAGGGAGGCGAAGTAAGTCAGTTGCAGCAGAGAGGTGGCGAGGGCGGCGACGTAGGTCAGCGCGGCGGCGTTGAGCACCTGGCTGACGCCCCGCCGTTCATCGGCGGTGGTGATCATGCCGGAGCTCTGGAGCAACTGCCGCGCCCGGCGGGAGGCGTTCAGCTCGACGGGCAGGGTGATCAGGGAGAAGACTGCGCCGGCGGAGAAGGCGATCACGCCCAGCCAGGCCAGGTCGCTGACCTGGAGGATCATCCCGATCAGGAGCAGGATCCAGCCGGCCTTGGTGCCGATATTGACGACCGGAACGAGCGCGCCACGCAGCTTCATGGGGAGGTATTCCTCCTGGTCCTGCTGGGCGTGGCCGAGTTCGTGGGCGGTGATCGCCATTGCGGCGACGCTGGTACCCTGGGCGATGCCCTGGGAGAGGCTGAGGGTGTTGCTGCGCGGGTCGTAGTGGTCCGTCAGGTGTCCGGCGACGCCCTTGAGCTGCAGCCCATAGAGGCCCATCTGGTCGGCCAGCCGCTGGGCGACCTGTGCACCGGAGAGCCCGATGCGGTTGCCGATCTTGCCCCAGCGGCTATAGCTTGTGTTGACAAAGATCTGCGCCCCCAGGCTCAGCAGAAAGGCCGGGAGCATGTAGATCAGATAATAGATATTAAACGTAGGAAAGAGAAACATGGTTGCTCCTTCTCATTACTCTTGCAGCAGGTCAAGCATGACTTCAATGGCCTTGTCGAGTTGCGGGTCGAGACCAGCCTCGAAATCCTCCAGGGTGTAATCGACGATGTATTCGGGGGTCAGGCCGACATCGCTGATCTGGCGGCCGTCGGGGGTCAGCCAGCGGGCGATGGTCACCCGAACGCCGCCGGCATTGTCGTCCAATTCAACCCAGGTCTGGACGGAGCCTTTGCCGTAGGTGAGGGCGCCAACCAGCGGCGCACGGCCGAGGTCCTGGATCGCGCCGGCTGTGATCTCGGAGGCGGAGGCTGTATTTTCATTGACCAGCACCACCAGGGGGATCTCGGTGGCCTGGCCGCCGGGGATGGCCTCATAGGTGTAGGTCGTCCCGTCGCCGTACTGCTCGTACATGACCACGCCGTTGCCGATGAACTCAGAAACGACTTCAATGGCCGTGTTTAGGTAGCCGCCGCCGTTATCGCGGAGGTCGAAGATCAGGCCGGCCGCGCCCTGCGAAAGCAGGTCCGCGATGGCCGCCCGGAGTTGCTCGGTGGAGTTGTCGCCGTAAGTGTAGAGCGCAACATAGCCGATATTATTTTCCAGCATCTCGTACTCAACAACGGGAACAACGATTTGTGCGCGGGTGATAGTCACGTCAAAGATTTCCTCGCCGCGCTGGATGGTCAGGGTCACGTCCGTGCCGGCAGGCCCAAGGATCTGCTTGAGGACGACGTCACCGGGGATGCCGGTCATGTCCTCGCCGTTGATTCCAATGACCAGGTCGTTAGCCTGGAGACCGGCTTCGTAGGCGGGCGAACCCTTCATCGGCCTGAGAATTTCGACATAATCGCCGCTGGTGTTGACCCAGGCGCCGATCCCGCCATATTCACCCACAAGGGATTCGTTTGCTTGCTGCCACACATCGGGATCCATATAGGAAGTGTGCTTGTCACCCAGTGAGGCCAGCATGCCCTCAATGGCGCCCTGCATCAGGAGGGTGTCATCCACGGGCTGGTCCACATATCCCTCATGGACGAGGGCCCAGGCCTCCCAGAAGGGAGCGAAGAGGTCCTGGTATTCCTCCGGCGTATCGCCCGAATAGTCGATATAGGGGCATACCGGGCAGGCTGTAGGTTCAACGACTACCGTGCTGCCGTTGTCGTCCGTGGAGACTTCGGGACAGGGTGGGCAGACCGTGGCTGTGGATGGCTGGATGGTGTCACCAAACAATTGCGGGGTGAAATAGCCCACGCCGACTCCGGCTGCGAAGACGCCAACCAGGACGATCAGTCCGATGGCGACGACCAAACAAGTGCGAAGACCTTTTTTTTGCATGTCAAACTCCTTAACACATCACCAATAATGGGCTGCGATGAAGTTACGATCATCTTGCCCTGGTCAGATGGAATTCCACCTGAGTTTTTCTGGTTTTGTTTTTAATATTTTATGAAGGTTACCACAGAATTGTTAATAAAAGGTATAAAAATATATCAATAACGGTTTTCTTATAGTGAGATTTGTGAATACGATTTGATATCTTTTTCGGGGAAAAACCAAACAATAAATGGAATCTCTATTAAGAAGAGGAAGATTTGCATTGATGGATTTCGTAAGGGCGAGGCATGCCTCGCCCTTACGCACTGCTTTGATAGGTAATTTATGTATATTCGTACTAACAAATTAATCCAAGGTCTTTTTCTTTTTCATGGTCTACCAAAACTACCACGCTTCCTGCGGAGGTTTGCAGTGACAGACTCTTGTCATCGCGAGGAGGTCGAAGACCGACGTGGCGATCTCGAATGTACATTGGGAATATCAACATCGTGAGGATCAAGCGTTTTTCTGAGACTGCCACGCCTCCTGCGGAGGTTCGCAGTGACAGACTCTTGTCATCGCGAGGAGGCCGAAGGCCGACGTGGCGATCTCGATATCAATGAAAATGGGTGAGTTATTTCGGCGGCCTTATATCAGCGGCCTGAGGGCTGCACTCCTTAGACTGTTTTGAAATTTACCAGCGTATCCCAAAGCAGGGCGGCCATGGCGACCGTGCCCGTTTCCAGGCAGCGTTCATCGACATCGAAATCGGGAGTGTGGAGGATGGCGTATTTCCCCTCTGACGGGTTGGCCGCGCCCAGCCAGAACATTGCACCGGGAATAAATTTCGTGTAGAAAGCGAAATCTTCACAGTTGAAGGGGAAGGCCGCCCGGAACTGGATGAGGTTATCCCCACCGAGCGCTGACCGGAGCGCAGGCAGGCAGGACAACACCAATTCAGGATCATTGCGCAGTTCCGGCATGGAACCCACCGATTCCAGTCGATAGGTGGTACGGGTTTCATCGCAGATCGCTTTCACCGCAGCCCTGACTTCATGACGGGCGGATCGATAGAGGCGGCGGTTGGCGGCTTTGATGCCGAGTCCGAACTGGCCGGGCCAGGCTTCCGGGTGGTCGGGCTCCGTGGTGGCGTCATAGTGGGTGAATTGGATCAGATCGGGTGTGCCCTCTTCCATCCGGGACCAGAAGGCCTGAATTTCAGGCCAGGTTTCCGGCATTTCCCAGGGGTTGAAACTCCGGATGACCTCGCAGCAGCGTTCAACAATGGCGTTCAGGTCTGCGATGGAAAGGTGAACACCCACCCGGGGTGACAGGCTGACCAAATAATGCTCGAAACCGGCCAGGAAAAGGTCGTCCGTCCAGCCGACCTGCCCAACGGGCATCGGCGCGACGTGCAGGCCGAAGATCGCTTTGGGGGCGGGGTCTCGCAGTGCGCCAGCCCGGATCATGCGCAGTGCGCCCGTGATCTCTTCTTCCTCGGGTTGGAAAAGGAAGCGCACGTTTCCGGGGAGGGAGTCAGCCATGGCCGTGAGGACTGCCGCCACGCCGTATCCGATCGCGCTGTGGACGTCGTGACCGCAGGCGTGCATCAGGCCGGGAACCTGTGAACGATAAGAGACTTTGTTGACTTCCTGAATGGGGAGTGCGTCCATATCCACCCGCAGGGCGACGGTGGGCGCGTTGGGGTCGGTGACCAGGTCCGCCACCACGCCGTGACCGCCCATACCGGTGCGGACCGTAAGGCCCAGCAGAGCGAGTTTTTCGGCGAGGAGGGCCGCCGTCCGGGATTCGTCGCCGGAGAACTCCGGGTGACGGTGCAGGTCGCGGCGGAGGGAGACAAGGGAGGGGAAATAATCTGCTGTGAGCCGTTGCAGAGCAGTTTGGATTTTGGCAGAAGAGACCATGGTGCCGCTGATTATACCCGACCGCCTTCAATGTTTTTCCGGTTAAAAGAAGGGATTTCTGATTTTGGAGATAGTTTAGCCAAGCGGGGCGCGTATGTTTCAAATTTATCCCACAGGATTTTCCGAGTGTTTTTGTTAATTCCAACTTTCCTGCCATCGGAAAGCTGTTTATGAACAGTCAACGCTGAGATCAATCGTAATATATTCCCATAGACAATGGCAAGGTCTTGCGGATAATTTTCATCCATCCAATTCAGGCAGGACTCAAAACCGGAAAGGATGTTTATGAAGTTATCCTTATATTCGTTATATGCAGCAATCGTTTCGTATTTGGAGTATTTGGTGAGGTCTGCAACGGAGATAATCGCAATAAAAAAATTGGAAAGCTCAGGAACAATCAACCGCTTGGCTTCATAAAGTGTAGTCTCTTTGTCTTTTGAAGCAAGGTCAATAACCTGAGAAATGCACCGAGTTAATGGACCGATCGGGTTTGTATTAATTTGAGCTAAATAAGCTTTAGATAATCCTTTATATAGCAGAGCTCTCCAATTATCACCGGCGATTTCGAGCACACGATTGAAATAGGTGATCGCTTCGTTGAAGTCGCGGTTGGTATATGCTTCCATCGCCAACTTGTATAAATTGTCGAGTTTTGGCTGGTTGACCAGTTCGATTCTCTGGACAGCATCTTCAAAGATGACCTTGGTCCCACAATGCAGACAAAAACCGAACTCCTTACTGTCATCCAATTGGATTTCACCACCGCAGCTTGGACAAATGACTTTGACATAAGGCATATCGAAAAGCTCCCGTATGATTATTGACGAGTCGGGTTGATTGGCTAAATGATACTATAAAAATGGGTGGAATTGAGTTTAATAATAACTTGTGGAATGGGTATTAATCAGCAGGGATAAGCAAGGATATTTGCCGGTTTACTGAAATATCCTTGGTAGTGTGTGTTGTTTGCCTCTGTCAAAATACTTCCGGTACGAAGGTNNTTCCACGCGTTCGGGGGTCAGGTCCTCGTAGGGGATCAGGCTGAGCAGGTGGGTGATGCAGTTCAGGCGGGCCTTGATCTTGACATCGGCGTTGACCACATACCAGGGCGCCTGTTTGATATCCGTGTACTTCATCATGATATCTTTGGCCTTGGAGTATTCCACCCAGCGGCTGCGCGCTTCCACGTCCATCGGGCTGAGCTTCCAGCGCTTGGTAG
>DPKV01000204.1 GCA_003542325.1 Anaerolineaceae bacterium | reverse complement strand
ATTGGGGAAGGGGGCCAGGGTAAAGTCAATCCCCTTAAATTCAAATCCATAAGTCGAAGCCAGAATATTCGCCTGTTTTTCCAGGACCTTTGCATGACTCTCCATGCCGGCAATGAGCTTTGCACGGGCGTCCGCCAGTGAATCGGCGGTTTTAAAAGCGGTCACAGCCAGGTCAGCCGCTTCAAGGGCTAATCCAAACGCGGGTGCTTTTCCCTGATGATAGGCTGCCGGGAAGAAAGGGGCCCAGGGTGGGACGTTTGCCAGGGCTGCGAATCGGAGGTTCGCGAAACCGTTCTTTTCGAGTGATGCTGATTGATGAATGACCTGGGCGCAGGCATGAACGGCCGGCAGGCTGATTTTTTCATCCGGGGCGGTCATGCTTCCTGAAAGGAAAAGGATGCCGGAATTGGCCAGCATGTCGGGGATGGCTTTGAATGCTGCATCCTCACCCGGGCTGGCAGGTCCCAGGGAGATATATTCAAATCCCTCGCTGTGTGCCAGGACTTCCATTCCGGTAACAGAACCTACATAATCCTGCGGTGACAAAAAGGAGGGGAAGGGTGGCGTCGCCAGACGCAGAGTCTGGACATCATAGCCGGCTTTCGTGAAAGCGGCCTGGGCGTGCTGGGCAAAGACCCCGACCTTTTGGAGGGCCAGCCGGTTGACCGGCCAGCGGGGATGGACAAACGTGGTGATGGAACGAATACGCATATCAGGCCTTTTTCATGGGGTAACGTTGGCGGAGAACTTCGGCGATCAGAATACCCGCCGCAATAGCCGCGTTGAGGGATTCTGCCCGTCCGGACATGGGGATGGTCACCCGGTCTGTGGCAAGCTCTTCTCCCATTGGCGTTGCACCGAAGGCTTCCCCGCCGACCAGGAGAACGCAGGGCTGCTGGAAGTCCGCTTCCCACAGCGGAATCCCGGTTTCAGCAGACGCCAGAAAGACAGGCAGTGTCTTAATGAGTGGTTTGACCTCCTCCCAGGACAAGGCATGGATGGGCAGGTGAAAGTGGGCTCCCATCCCGGACCGGATCACTTTTGGTGAAAAAGCATCGACCGTGCCGGGGGTGAGGATCACACCGTCAGCGCCGGCTGCTTCGGCTGTTCTGAGCAGCGTTCCCATATTTCCGGGGTCCCGGATTTGATCGGCCAACACAAGGAAGGTGGGATTTTCCGGGAGGGGAAGAGGGCGTTCCTGCAGGACAGCCAGAATACCTTGCGGGGTTTCCGTGTCACTGATTTCCGCCATCAGATTTGGGGTCACCTCAAAAATATTACAGCGTTGTTCATTTTCGATCTTTGAGATTAACATCATGCCGCGCTCGGAAAGGGTTTGATCAAAAAGGACAAAATCCATGGGCCATTGCATGTGGACTGCTTCTTCGATCAGGCGGACGCCTTCCGCAATAAAAGCCGCTTCGGTTTTCCTGTTTCGACTGCGTCCCAGGATAGATCTGACCAATTTAATTCTTTGATTACCTGTGGATGTAATGACTTCAGCCATGCATAGGGTCCTTTATCAATCCGAACGGGATTTTTCATTGAAACGATGGATCTGCATCATCTTTTATTTTACCCCTTCATCATCTCGAAATAGGGTCGGTTTTCTTGTTAAAAAGTGTACAAATAAAAGAAACCTATAGGGCTGATTCAACGGTGGACAGTTCTTTTTCCGAGGGGCGGAACCAGAACCAGGAAAGGGCGGTGGCCAGCGAGTACAATATCGCGGTTACGATGAACAGCGGTGGGAATCCGAAGCGCGCCTGAACGAAACCGGAGGCGAAAATACCGATGGTTTGCCCGAACTGCCATCCCATGCCACGTATGCTGCTGACTGCACCGCGTTCATCGGGCCGGCTGATAAGCATGGCGTATGAGTCCAGCAGCGGGTTGGTCATTTGCATTAAAGCATTGCGGATCAGCAGGCTGACCGAGGCCATCCATAATACGGGCGAAAACCCCAGGGTGATCAGGAAGAAAACACCTAATGATTGGACGGAAACGAGGGGGATGATCCGGCTATTAGCCACCCTTGCCAGCCAGGGTGAGATGAGGAAAGCCAGAAAAACGACCAGCGATGCCACGGAGAAGATCAGCCCGAGAGTATTATCGCTGACCGCGAACTTGCCACGCAGGAATACATTTAAATAAGGTATCAGGAGACCGGCCCCGAGTCCAATCAAGCCATTGGTGGTTGCCAGGCGGCGGACAAGCGGCCGGGTGAGAAGTTCGGAAACAGCTTGTTTGATAGGCGCCTTTGTTTTTATTGATTTTTCAACAGGGTTTTTCTCTTTAATCAAGAAGATCGGGATCAAGCTGGTCGTTGCCAGAATAATCCCAGCCGTGATGACCCATTGATACGATTGGGCGGAATTTAATGGGATCCCTAACTTGTTTTCGATAATTGCTGGTAATCCACCTGCAATCAGGTTCCCGATGGTTGAGGCCAGAGTCAGCAGGCCGTAATTCAAGCTAAAGATCAACATTGAGTTCTCTTGCTTGCTATGGGTCATGATGAACGCCGGTTGTGTGACCAGGTACAGCATATATCCCGCTCCCTGGACCAGCCCAAAGATGAAGATCAGGATGGGATTCAGGATGTGGACTGCAAAGAACATCCCAACAAAAAGCACACTCAATCCAATGAGCAGGCTCGTTCGCCGGTTGATCCGATCCGCCAGCAATCCCAAGGGGAGCCCCAACACCAGGGCCGCCAGCGGGGTTGCCGAACGGATCACACCGAGCATATCGCTGCTGATGTTCAGAGAGAGGATGTAAAGATTAAAAAATAATTCCCAAATACTGAAAGAGAAACCATAAAGGAGGGTGGCGATCAGCAGGAGTTTGATGTTGCGGTCAATAGGTTGGCGCATGGGTCGGAGGAACACCTTTCATGGAACGGGTTTGATTTTACCATTAAGCCTCCCTCTCCAATGGTCCGGAAAGGGAGGCTTTTGGTTTTTCTCCTTAAATCATTGCTTACATTGGTTTCCTGAACGTAATAAATTCGCGTTCTTTTTCGTACCCCAGGCTCTGGTAAAGCTGGAGTGCGCCGTTGGGATTTTGAGTATCTACACCCAGTCCGACCTCGGTCATGCCGTTGGCTTTATGCATGTGCATACTGCGGACGATCAAGGCTTTGGCAATTCCTTTTCTGCGCCATTCTCTATGTGTTGAAATTTCTTCCGTCCAACCCCGATTTCGGTTCAGCTTTTGGTTGTAATCCAAATCGACGTAATTCATGACGCTTCCAACAACCTCATCACCATACCAGGCGACCTGCCAGAGCTCCGGTTGAAAGTATTTTGAAGTACTGTAAGACGTGTAATCTTCCTCTTCTGGCTCTGAAAATCCCCAGTGGTCCCGGAACGCCTCAATCGAAGCGTCCCAAATCTTTCGGCAATCCTCAAGCTTGACCGGGCGGACTTCAATACCTTCCGGTAAATCACCTTCGGGAATATTTTTCAGGCTGCGGGACATCCCTATGCCATATCGAACAGGTTTGTATCCCAGGGTTTCAAGGACTGTAATATGAGAACCCCTTTTTTCATTGCTGTAAGCCTGGAAAAACTGGGCGCCGTCCTGAGGATGGTCCGCTGCCTTTTCCCGCAGTCGGGTTTCGCACCACTTTATCATGGGTGCTTCAATACCTTGATCACGTGCTTCCGGGTGGATATTAATGATCACAGAGTAAATCCGGTGATTGGGGTCTTCTTCCTGGTACCAATCCACCCTGGCGTAAGCAAGGGTTTTCCCGTCGATCTCTGCATATAACATATCCATCGCTGGATCGGAATGGGTCAGGTGGCTGTAATCGTGGCGAAGGTCTTCAAGCGTGTAAACATCGTCCTCACGGTCCGCTTTGGCAATATCCGACAGGATGGTTATCATTTTCGGGTAATCCGAGTCCCCTCCAAAGGAACGGAATCCAAGTCCTTTTACTTGTGGCGCATCATTCAGGGTAATCCATTTTGTTGTCATTCTTTTCTCCATTTTTATTGAACAGCAGGGCGGGGTGATAAGCACCCCCGCAATCGGCTGTCGGTGATCTCTACCAAACCGGTGCAAACCTCACTTTGCCTGTTTTTCGGGAACAATTCCCGGTTTGAGCCGGATCAGGCCAGTCAATTGATTCACCCGCGCCCTGCAGGAATATTTTTATTGCAATTGTTTACTTTTCAAGCCCATCTCCATTGGCAGCGGCTGCCCTTTCGAGATCCCGCTTATTGAGTTTAAATTTCAGGAAAGCAGGGATCACGGTGAGCAACGCAAACACAGCCGTGATGTAAAAAGGTGCCTGTGGGTTGATGGTCTTCCATAGGAAAGACCCGATGGCCGGCGCCGGCAGGGAGAAGATCCCCAGACTGGCGTGAATCAGGCCAAAACCCGTGCCGCGTAATTTTTCCGGCAGGACCTTGCTGAGCAGGGATTGGTAAGCGGGTGACATCAAGCCGACAGCGACCCCGAAGACAGACCAGGTGATGGCAAAACCGACGAAGCTGTCCACCTTGATCATCAGGATCATCGCCAGGAATTCCAGGAAGAAGCCCAATGAGATGGCAATCCGCTCGCCAACTTTATCGGAGAACCACCCGGCAGGGATGGTCGTGAGCATGGAGGCCATCCCAAAGAACGA
>DPKV01000013.1 GCA_003542325.1 Anaerolineaceae bacterium | reverse complement strand
GGTGACATAATGAAAAATTCCAAATCGCGCATGACCTGGATGGTATTGGCTCTGATAGCCATTATATTGTCCTCCTGTAACACGACAAAACTTTCGGAAATCGAACAAGCCAGCACCTTCGCGGCTCAAACGCTGACCGCCATGCCGGCTGCCACCGAGAAACATAACCCTTCGGAAACGGCCACATCTGAAGCGTTGGCTACAACCACACCCACGCCGGAACCGACAGTGGGCCCGGTTGGGCCTTCCAATTTCCCTCAAGGCGTCAACCCATTGACGGGCGAACGGGTGGAAGATCCAACGCTGCTTAACCGCCGTCCGGTATTTGTGAAAGTGGCGAATTATCCGGCTTCGGGACGTCCCCATGCGGGTTTGTCTGCCGCTGACCTGGTTTTTGAATACTATATCGGCGAGGGGACGAACCGGTTTATGGCCGTATATTATGGCCAGGATTCTGAAAAGATTGGCCCGGTACG
The DNA here is from genome assembly GCA_003542325.1 of Anaerolineaceae bacterium. GTDB lineage: Bacteria > Chloroflexota > Anaerolineae > Anaerolineales > Anaerolineaceae > Brevifilum. The sequence continues at coordinate 2,546 of DPKV01000013.1, read as the reverse complement.
CTCCGGCCGGCTGATCGATCCCCAGTTGGTCCAAATGTACCAGGGCATCCTCGGTTTTTACAGCGCTTACGAGACGATCTACGATACGATCCTTGATATTCTTGGCAACCGGGCCATCAGCGGGACGGGAAATGAGTGTCCTGCACTTTGTGATGATGGCCGGAATATTGTCATCAGTAAATTTGCAGACTCCGCCGCTCTGACTGAACTTTCCACGCAGCGGGGAGTCAATAACCAGGCCTTTCCATTGGATGGCATGGCTTTCGATCCGACCACCCCTGCAGGGGGTGCGGCGGGAACGGATGCATTGGTCATTTACTCCAACCTGAATCGGGGTGAGTGGGTTTATGATGAATCCGGCGGGAAGTACCTGCGTTTGATTGAAGATACAACCGGCGGCAACCTGACGATGGTGCCGCTGGTCGATGCAAATACGGGTGAGCAGCTTGCCTTTTCCAACGTTGTGGTCCTGTTTGCCTATCACACGGAATATGCATCAACCTTGTATGACCAGACGATCTGGGGCAACACTTCCGGGCAACGCGCGGTCATCTTCCGCGACGGCAACGCCTATGAAGCGACCTGGGTTGTGCCAAACAACAGCCAGCCGATCCAACTTCGGGATCAGAATGGAGAAACTTTCGCCCTAAAACCGGGCAACACCTGGTATGTGATCCTGGGACTTAATTCCGGGGTGAAGGAAGATGCCGGTAACTGGACGTTCAACTTCTATCTGCCCTGATCCATGCGCACCCTGATCATATCCGACATCCACGCCAACCTGAGCGCTCTCGATGCGGTTCTGGAAGACGCTGCGCCTTTCGACCAGGTCTGGTGTTTGGGTGATCTGGTTGGGTACGGTCCTGACCCGAACCAATGCATTGAGCGGATCAGGGCTTTGCCGGGTTTGAAATGCGTCAAGGGGAACCATGATGCCGCCATTCTGGGTGAAATCGACACCTGGGCATTCAGGCATGAAGCAAGGGAATCGCTGGAATGGTTGGAATCGCAGCTCGATCCTGAAAATAAAACGTGGTTAGCCGGGCTGGAAGATCGTCTGGATTTGGAAAAGGTCACGTTGGTGCATGGCAGCCCGCGTAATCCGATCTGGGAATATGTGATGGATGTCAGCGTCGCTTACGAGAACATGGCCTCTTTTGAAACGGATTTCTGTCTGGTTGGGCATACCCATATCCCCTGCATCTACATGATGAGTGAGGGAACTGCGCCGACGCCAACCCTGTATTTCTTTCAACCGGATGAACCCTTTGTTTTTTACACAAAAAGTATCCTCAACCCCGGTTCTGTGGGCCAGCCGCGCGACCACAACCCGATGGCATCTTATTTGCTGGTTGATGATGAACAAGAGGTTCCCTGGCTCTATCGCAGGGTGGCATACGATATCGAAGGTGTCCAGAAACGAATTCTCGCAGCGGGATTACCGCTCCGGAACGCCGCCCGGTTGGCTGAGGGGTGGTAGTTCGGAAATGCACAAATGAAGTTGATAAGTTCCTTTGAATCCAGCAAAACGGACGATGAGGAACTTTTTATTTACAACCACCGTCTAAATGATATAGAATTATCTTGGTCATAGAAAAAAAGGAGAAGATAATGAGGAAGAAAGGTGTCGTTCTTAGTATCGTTCTGGCAGCCAGCTTGTTCCTTGGGGCATGTGCCGCAAAAGCGTCTGACCAAAGCTATGAGATGCCGGCTTCAGAGCCATATTATGATTACGAGATGGCAGAAGAAAGTATGGCTTCAGAAGGCATGGGGGTAGCTGATGATTCGAGCCGCAGTTACACGTCAGGTACCGGAGAAAATGCTGCCGCATCAGAGCGGATGGTGATCTACAATGCCAATTTGGAAATCGCCGTTGAGGATCCCATTACCACGATGGACAATGTGGTCCAAATGGCAGAGGCTGCGGGTGGTTTTGTGGTCTATTCCAACGTCTATCAGTTTTCATCCTCCACCGGCAGGTCCATCCCGCGGGCGAGTGTGACCATCCGCGTTCCAGCTGGTGATCTGGATTCGGTCATGGAAGCGATCAAGGGTCTCACACCGGACCCGAAGAAAGACGTCCTTTCCGAAAATGTCTCCGGTCAGGATGTGACCTCCGAATATACGGACCTTGAATCACGCCTGCGCAACCTGGAAGCCGCTGAAGAAGCGTTGGTGCTATTGATGGAACAGGCACAGAATACCGAAGATGTGCTGGATGTTTTTGATGAACTGACCTACTACCGGGGTGAGATTGAAACGGTCAAGGGCCGGATGAAATACTTGTCTGAATCCGCCTCGCTTTCAGCAATCACCATTGAGATCATTGCCAAGGAATCCCTCCAGCCGATCGAGATTGCCGGCTGGGAGCCGAAGGGCACCGCCAAGAAGGCTGTCGAAGCTTTAATCAATACCGGCCAAAAGCTGGTGGATGTTCTGATCTGGTTTGGTATCTTCTGCCTGCCGTTCCTGATCCCGGTCGGACTGGCCGTTTACTTCCTGATCCGCCTTATCCGGAAACGGAGAGCAAAAAAACTGGCGATGAG
>DPKV01000237.1 GCA_003542325.1 Anaerolineaceae bacterium | reverse complement strand
GGGATTTCCGGGAAGAATCCGCGGGGGTTCCTGGAACAATAATGAGAGGAACCTGCGGGCGTCGAATCGCAACAGGAACAATCCAGACAACTCGAACAACAACAACGGGTTTCGATGCCTCTCATTGCTTTCACAGAGACAATTTTGCCAGAATCCGGTATGCATCCTCAGTATTCATACCGGGNNTCAGCCTTTTGAATGCAGGCACTTTTTCTTCTGGTGAAAATTAACCCGAGAAAATAATGAAATTTGTGTATAATAGACATGGGTGGAAAGAAAAGACTCACCCAGACAAACCCAAGATTAATCGTGATAAAACCTGCTTCCGGCAGGAGGAATCAACAAACCGTTTATTCACTACTTGATTAGGAGGATACAATATGGCAACACTTCATATGGATGTCGAGTCCGTCCAGGGCGCGCAATCAAAGATGCTTCAGGAAAAGGAGGCCATGCTGGGTGAACTGACCAGTCTGACCAGCCAGGTCAACCAGACGGTGGGTACAGCCTGGGTCGGCAACTCGGCCACCGAATTCCAGCAGCAGTACGAGCAGCTCCGCAGCCAGATCCAACAGCAGCTGGATGCGCTCGAAACATTGGCTGGCGCGCTGCAGAATGAGATCGCCCAATGGCAGGAAGTGTCCGCCCGTATGGGGTAGCCCTTTTCTGCCCGTTCAATTGAATAGTTATACCACTTGCTAACCGAAAGCGGGTTAGCAAGTGTTTGTCATTATTCCGCAAAATTTATTGGATTCTTTCTATGATCACTCGCAGTTATCCAAAGAACGGGAAATATCGGTATAATATCGCCGGCCGGGAACCCTGGCCTCTACCGCATGATGTTGTTCAAATCCCCGACCCTCCCGAACTTCCCAACGCCCCATCGTCTGTCAGCCTGCTGACCCTGTTATTGCCCCCTGCGATCATGATCACTGGCTCGGTTCTTTCTGCTATCCTGATGGACACAGGGAAACTCTATGCCATCCTGCCAATGATGCTGATGGGCCTGGGCTACCCGGCAGCCAATCTGATCTCCCATAACGTCCAAAAAAAGAAATACAAACAACAAATGATCGAGCGGAAAGAAGTGTATACCCGGTCATTGCGGGAATGCCAGAGCCGGATTGAGAGGCTGGTTGAAAATCAGCGCGCCATCATGCAAAACGAGTTCCCGCCGCTGGATCAGACCCTGGCCATCGGGCTGGCGGCGGGTCAGAACAAACGCCTCTGGTGGCGGAAACCCGGCGAAGTCGATTTCCTCAACCTGCGGGTTGGAACAGGCGTCTCCCCGCTTTCCTTTTCCATTGAAGCTCCCAGGGCGCTCAACCCCAAGGACCCGCTCAGCGAAATGCCCTTTGAGTTGATCGAACATTATGAACAAATCAACAATATGCCGCTCCTGGTGGACCTCAAACGTCTGGGGAGCCTGGCGGTTTACAGTGATTCAACCGCCAGGGTCATCCGTTTAGTCCGGCGCGTCCTGATCGATGTGATTGTTCACCATTCCCCCGAGGATGTCGGCCTTTATATCCTGGCTAACCGGAAAAACGCCCTGGAAGAGTGGGAATGCTTCAAATGGGCACCTCATTGCCACCTTTTGGATGGCGTCCCAGAGCAGCAAAGCCTGCTGTTCACCACTGACCGGATCAACACTTTCCTGGATGAGCTCAAGCGGATCTTCTATGAACGTCTGGAAGAACGCCGTCAATCCCATGGCAATAAAGCGGAATATTTGGGTCGATCCTATGTGGTCGTGCTGGACGATCAGGACATCCGTTCCCACGAAGATATCCGCCGGATTGCCGAAGCGGGAAGAGACGTCGGGATCTATCTGATCTTTGTTGGGGATTTCAATGTACCCTCCTCCTGTGGTGTACGGATCGGGATCGACTCCACCGACCGCCTGGACTACCTGGAATACATTGACACCCAAAGTGCGGGCAACCGGCAGATGGGCACAGCGGAATTGGCCAAAAAATCTGATGTGGAACCCCTCACCCGAACCCTGGCAGGAATGGAAGTGATTGGCGGCAAGGCCAGCGTCGCCCTGCCAAACACGGTCCGGGTTGTGGATCTTATCCCCGGTGATCCGTATGATGTTGCTGAAGTTGTGGACCGCTGGCGGTCACATCCCGAAGATTCTCAACAGGTACTCTTACCTGTAGGGCAATTTGTGGACCGGGACGGCCTGAGAAATTACGAAATTGATTTTCGCCCCGAATCGCTGGGTGGAAAAGGCGCTTATCATGCCATGATGATCGGCACAACGGGCAGCGGGAAGAGCATTTTCATGCAATCCCTGGTGCTCGCTGCCGCGCATCGTTATTCACCGCGTGACATCAACTTCATGTTCATGGATTTCAAGGCCGGTGCAGCAGAATTGAAGAAGGTCAGCGAACTGCCTCACGCTGTGGGCATGGTGACGGACCTCAATCGAGACCTGGCTGACAGAGCGCTCCAGGCACTCGAGAATGAGCTTTCCCGTCGAAAACAAATTTTCGATTCCGCGGGAAATATCACCGATATCTGGGATTTCAATCGACGGTTTCCAGATCAAACCATTCCGCACCTGGTCGTGATGATCGATGAATTCGCCGAGGGCATTAAGATTTTGCCCAACCTGGTGGAACGTCTCAAGGAGCTTGGCCGTCAGGGTCGGGCTTTTGGCATTTACTTTTTCCTGGCCAACCAGGAAGTCAACAGCGCAGTGGACACGCTCAAGGCCAATGTAAGCTGGTATATCCTTCTGAAAGTGAACCGCCAGGATGAGATGAACTTTATTGAACGCCGCCTGCCTGTGCCGCCAGGGAGAGG
>DPKV01000241.1 GCA_003542325.1 Anaerolineaceae bacterium | reverse complement strand
AACGGTTGCTATATGCATCTCCAGCAATTTCTGGACGGGACAATCAGATTCCCGGGTAGGTGTGATGATAACGCCGGATACCCGCTCTGAAAGCATCAATTCAACGTATAGTTTTTCCTTTTCAGGGTCCTCATCGGTATTACATAGCAGGAGAGAAAAATTATGCTTATAGGCGATATCCTCAACCGCCCGGACAAGACTGGTAAAAAATGGGTTTTGAATATCTGAAATAATCAAACCGATAATTTGTGACACGTTTGCTCTAAGGCTCCTTGCGATCCGACTGGGTTTATAGCCAAGTTCCGCCACCGCATCGAAAACTTTTTTTCGGGTGTCTTCCTTGACATATTCTTTTTTATTCAAGACGCGGGAAACGGTTGAATTGGATACCCCCGCCAGCCTCGCAACATCTTCTATAGTAACCAATGATCCTCCTGGATGGTCGGAAATGGCAACGATTTCTGATAACGATTTCTGATAACGTTTTCAGTATATAGGGATTCTCCTCTCCTGTCAATGGATTCCAGGAAGTTTTAACAATCTGCAGTTTCTTTCCAATCTTAACTTGGACTTGCTCTCATATTGTATAATTAAGGAATGACTTGAATTTATATTGGTTCCCACCAGCAAATCAACCCATTGCCTCCCGCAAAACCCAGAAAGGAAGTCATGCATATCGAATTCCCAGAAGGTCCTACAGGAATTCACCCCTCTACCGCAGCATTACAAAAGATCCTCCATACTAAAAATATTCAGAATCCGGTAACCGGTGAACCCTATTCAGAAGCGTTGCTGCTTGGCCTTGGCGGCGGCCTGGATATCGGGTATATCCTCTATCAATTTTCGTATCTGCCCCATCCCACACTGGTGCTTGGATTTCGCAATCAATGGAATAACACCCGCGCGTTTGTCGAAAATATAACGACCCGCTTGTCCATTGATGTCCTCTGGCAGGAATTTTCTGATCATGGCTCAGCCCAAAAAGCATTGCAGACAGCCCTTCAAAACGGCAGCCCTGCCATAGTTTGGGTAGATAAAGCCTCCCTTCCCTACAGGGACTTCCCAAAATTGGATGAGGGCTACCACAATTACCAGGTTGGTGTTCATGCACGGGATGGTCGTCTTTGGCAGTTGTATGTGGACGACCTCAGCACCCACCTGTTCGAGGTTAGGGAAAAGGAGTTTACCGCAGCCAGAGCAGCCCTGTCACAAAACAACTTCCTGATGATGGTTGTCAGGGGGTCCCGGGGAATACAAATACAAGACCTGCGGGAAGCCATCCTGGAGGGCATTCGTGAATGTTCCGTCCAGCTAAATCACCCGGTGAAGAGCGTCGGGGTTACCAGCCTGGATTATTGGGCGGAAAAAATCAATCATCCAACCGACAGCAAGGGATGGCCGGTGGTATATCGGGACCCCCATGACCTTTTCTTTGCGTTGCGAACGCTCTATACTGCGATCAGGATCGATGGCACTGAGGGATATGCCCTTAGGCGTATGTATTCGGATTTTCTCCATGAAAGCGCCGGTATTCTGGGTAACCCAGGATTAAACGCAGTCGCCGGACAATATCTCCAGCTTTCCAATCACTGGGCCAGCCTGGCAGAAGACGCTCTATCCTCACAGGTCACAGTATTCGAGCAGTTAAAATTCCTGCTGCGGAAACAGGCGAAAAGCTATCGGGAATCAAACCTGCCGGAATACCATAAAACCCAAAAGGAATTGCTTTCCCTGGAAAAAGGCATTCTTAAGGATTTCCCCCTTGATCACCATGGGATCACAGAACTCCTTTCCAAATTGGCAACTCAGGTCAAACTCATTTCCGAACTTGAACGCAGCGCAGCGCTGCGGCTCAGGGATATTGCGCAAGGCTGACCAGCAGCCCCCAATCATCAAAGAGGATGTTATGAAGATGCTTATCATTGGCGGAAAACGATTTTTAGGGATTGCCCTTGTTGAAGCATTATTACAAGCAGGCCACACTCCAACCCTTTTCAACCGCGGACTCACCAACCCAGAGTTGTTTCCAAAAGTCAAACAATTGACTGGCGACCGTGAAAAAGACCTTGATGTCCTCAAGCGCAGGAAATGGGATGCGGTCATCGATACCTGCGGGTATCTCCCCCGCGTTGTCAAACAATCTGCGGAATTTTTATCCACACGATGCGAAATGTACGTTTATATTTCCTCTGTATCCGTCTACCGAAACTTTGCCAATCCGGACATCGATGAAAATTATGACCTTGCCCAATTGGAAGATCCCGAAGACGAAGATTATACCGGGCCGTCATATGGCTCGCTGAAAGCTCTCTGTGAGTATGAAATTCAACAACACTTCAAGGGAAAGGTTCTTGTGGTCCGACCAGGGTTGATCGTCGGCCCAAACGACCCCACCGACCGTTTCACTTACTGGCCCTGGCGGGTATCTTTGGGTGGGAATATTCTTGCACCTGCCCCACCGAGTTCCAACCTACAGTTTATCGACGTCCGGGACCTGGCAGCCTTTATCATCAAGGCAATTGAAAACCAAAGGGAAGGTGTTTATAACGCAGTGGGACCAAAACGGCCCGGTAATTTTGGCTCCCTATTGGTAGGCTGTCGGGAAGCCGCATCATCGGATGCGAATTTTGTTTGGGTCGCAGAGCCATTCCTTCTGCGGGAAGAGGTCGCGCCCTGGACGGAACTTCCATTGTGGGTACCATCCACAGATCCGGTTTTTTCTGGTTTCTACAACATCAACAATAATAAAGCTGTCAAAGATGGGTTGACGTTTCGTCCGCTATCTGAGACAGTTGTGGACACCCTCAACTGGCTAAAATCCCTGCCGAAGTCCAAAAAACTAAAAGTGGGTCTTGATCCAATAAAAGAAGCGAAACTTATAAAAAAATATCAGGACGAAATAAAAAGCTAGCCAGCAGCCTCTCAATTATGCACTAATAAACTTCCCAATGGACCCGCGCCGGATCATATTGTGTCCGCGGAGGTTTTTCTTCTGCTGGATATCCCACATAGATCACATTCAGGGGCTTTACCATCTTTGGAAGAGAAAGAATTCTCGAGATTTGAGAAGAGAATATTTGGATTGGATGCACTCCCAGCCAAACCGTTCCCAAACTCAACTCGACCGCTGCCAGCAGAATATTCTCCGTCGCCGCGCTGCAATCCTGCACCCAAAAACCTTGCGAGAGAGGTTTCTTAATTAATGAGGTATTTGCACAGACGATAATGGCTGCCGGGGCGTTGTAACCGCCGAAGACCATCGCAGAGCGAACCTTTGCCATCCCTTCCGGTTCGGTTACAACCACAAATTCCCAGGGTTTGCCATTCCTTGCGGAAGGCGCAGCCATTGCTGCTTTTAGTAACGTCTCTAATTTCTCTCGTTCAACCGGTCGCTCCTGATACTTCCGGATACTGCGGCGGGCATAAATTGTGTCAATCATGGGCTGTTATGATCCTATCTTTTTCTATCTAATCCATTGAACTGATTGTGATAACAGATCGCAGAAATTTGCTTTATTTTTTAGCTTTCCGGGAAACAAGTCTCTATGAATGATCTTAATCCTTCCCCAAGGATTTCCGGTGTTTCAAACATGGGCGTGTGCCCGGCTGCTGGTATTTCCAGGTAGGAACAATTTGACAGAAGTCTCGCCATTTCTTTTGCCTCGGCCAAAGGCACGATCTGGTCATCTCCACCAGCCACAACCTGCGACGGAACAGGAATTTCCGGCAGGAATGCCAGCCGGCTGGGGCGTTCCGCCAACGCGTGCAGGGCACCGATCAAACCGGCAGGGCTCGTCTTCTCGATGATCGCATAAGCCTTTTCTTGAATGTGGGGGTCATGGGATAGCTGGGGAGCGAGCGATTCCGCAAGAACCCGAGATCCCCGTTTCTGAATTTCCTCGATCATTTTGACACGACTATGCTTTGCCTCAGGTGTATCTGCGGTTGCCCGGGATGCGATAAGACCTAATCCGGCCAATCGATCAGCGTGTTGATATGCCATCGCCAGGGCGATATATCCGCCCATGGAATGTCCACCAACAACGACCTTTTCAATTTCCAGGAAATCCATTAGCCGGAGCATATCCTCCGCCAGATCCCCAATGCGGGTCACACCTATTGTCGCAGGGGATTCACCATGGCCGCGTATATCCGGGAGGATCACCTGGTAGCCGCGGAGATGTTTTTCCGCCATCTCCCGCCAGATGGAGCGGTCGAGGCCTAATCCATGGATCAACAACAGCGACGGCCCCTTCCCTCGCAGGACCTCAAAACCGAGTTCATGACCATTGATTCGGTTTTTCATTTTTCAGCGCTTTCCCCGGCAGTTTGTATCGCATCAGTGATAAAAATTTTAGCCTCATCCAGAGTTGAAACAACACCGGCCGCCTGCGCTTCTTTAAGTTGCTCCAATAATTGCCCAATCATTGCACCGGGAAGGAGCCCAAACGCCTTCTGAATGGCATGCCCATTAAGCAGCAATTTTGGGTTGATCACTGTCCGCTGTTCCTCCCACCAGGCCTTCAAGAGCATTTGAAC
>DPKV01000140.1 GCA_003542325.1 Anaerolineaceae bacterium | reverse complement strand
TGCAGGAGCGGGATGGATTGAACGCCATTGCGGCCCGGTCCGGCGCAATTAACCGCCAGACGGCCTGGGTCTTACGTACCCTGGAACTGGAACCGCCGATGCTGTTTAATGACGCGTCCCCAAGGTTTGAATCGGTGATGCGGCGTATGGACACGGTGACACCGGACCGGCCTCTGAGCGAAGCCTGGGCGATTCTAAGCCGGACTGCCGGTGTAGCACCGGTTGTGAACCCGGATGGGACGCCTTTTGGTCTGATCACCGGGAAATCGCTGTTCAATTTTCTGAGCCGGCACACCGGCCCGCATCCCCGTCACAAAGATATGACTTTGGCGGAACTGCTTGAAATTCCCTGCCGGGAAGCGGCAGAAACGGACATCGCCCGTTATACGGCATCGACCCGTATTCGGGATGTCATCCGCCGGCTGCTCAGGGATGAAGGGGATGAATTTTGGGTCCTGGATGAGAACCAGCGTTACCTGGGCATTTGTCGCCAGCGTGACCTGTTGGATCCGCCCAGGTTAAAAATTATCCTCGTAGATCATAATGAACCTCAGCAGGCTTTGGGCTCTCTGGAAGAGGCTCAATTGATTGAAATTCTCGACCACCATCGCCTGGGCAATCCTTCCACGCACGAACCCATCCGATTCACGGTGGATGTGGTCGGCAGCACGAGCACCCTGGTATCCGAGATGATTGAAGCAGCAGGGTTGAGCGCGCCGCCCAAACTTGCCGGTTTGATGCTGGCCGGGTTGGTATCGGATACACTTATCCTGACTTCACCAACAACGACCCCCCGGGATCAACAGGCTGCCGAACGGCTGGCGCGCTGGGCGTTTGTCTGGGGCAGCCCATTGGAAAAGGAAACAATTCAGTCCTTTGGAGAAAAAGTCCTTTCAGCAGGTGCTGGTCTTTCCAGCCGTGAACCGATGGATGTAGTGACGTCGGATATGAAGCAGTATGAAACGGAAGTCTTCCGATTTGCGATTGCACAGGCGGAAGTTTCCGATTTGTATGAATTGAACGATTTCCTGGATCCGCTTCGGGACGCTCTGCAGGAGCTGCGTGAACGCAGAAGTCTGGATTTTGCCATGTTGATGGTGACGGATGTGGTCCAGGGTGACAGCCGGCTCCTGATGGTAGATGCGCCGGTTGTATTGGACGAGCTGCCGTACCGACCATTGGTGGACGGCACCCGCCTGGCGGAAGGCGTTGTATCCCGCAAGAAACAATTATTGCCTGTTGTCCTCAGTTTATTAGAGGATTGAAATGGAAATTCTGGAACGGTTGAATCAATCCATCAATTCGGGACGCCCGGTTGCCCTTTGTACGGTGGTAAAAACCAAGGGCGCTGTACCGCGTCATTCCGGAACCAAGATGCTCGTATTCTCGGACGGCCATATCGAAGGGACGGTCGGCGGTGGAAAAGTCGAGGAGCTGGTCCGGGAGGAAGCGAAAACAGCGCTGAAGGACGGGCAGACCCGATTGTTGGATTACAGTCTTTTGGACACAGAGCGCGGTGATCCGGGGTTATGTGGCGGTACTGTGACGGTTTATGTGGAACCTTATCTACAACCGGCCACCGTGGTCGTCGTCGGAGCGGGTCATGTTGGCCGGGCTGTTGTCCATCTGGCAAGCTGGCTGGGGTATCGGGTCGTGGTCAGTGATGATCGGAAAGACCTTTGCACACCGGAGTCCTCACCAGGTGCGGACCTGTATTTACCCATTCCATTGGAAAAATTGCCGGAGGCCATGGAAATCGGCCCACAAACCTACCTGGTGCTGGTGACCCGTGGTGTGGAAGTGGATGTGGTGGGTTTACCTGCCTTACTGGCCACAGACGCACCGTACATTGGTTTGATTGGGTCGAAGAAACGCTGGGCGCACTGTCAGAAGCAATTGAAGGAGGCGGGTGTGGATGAAGCACAGATTGGGCGGATCACTTCGCCGATTGGGCTTGATATCCATGCCGAGACGCCGGATGAGATCGCTGTGAGCATCATGGCGGAGATCATTGCACTTCGGAACAGGGATACACGAGCACCGAGAAAAGTATAGAAGAATGGAGAGGGTTGATATGTGGCAGAACTATATCATGGCTGAATCATTGGAAGAGGCTGCGAAATTAATGGCCGAATTCAAGGAGACAGCCCGGATCATCGCAGGTGGAACGGACCTCATTCTCGAGATTGAGCGGGGCGTCCGACCGGACCTCAAAACGATTATTGATATCTCAAAGATTCCCGGTTTGGATACCATCTCAGAAGATGGGGATGGGTACATTCATATCCTCCCAAATGTAACCCACAACCATGTGGTCGCATCCTCCCTGATCCGCGAAAAGGCCTTTGCCCTGTTGCAGGCTTGCTGGGAAGTTGGTTCTCCGCAAATCCGCAACCGTGGGACAGTGATTGGCAACCTTGTGACAGCCTCGCCCGCAAATGATACGATCAGTCCTCTGATGGCTTTGGACGCCAAAGTCAAATTATCCTCACTAAATGGGACGCGGGTTGTGCCGCTTTCGGAATTTTATACAGGCGTCCGGAAAACGGTTATGGCACCGGATGAAATCATGACAGATGTGTTCTTCAAAGGATTGGATGCTGACCAGCCTTCATTCTTTATTAAGACCGCCTTGCGGAAAGCCCAGGCAATCTCGGTAATCAATATCAGTATGGTCTTCACCATGAAGGACAATTTGGTCGAGTCTGCCAGAATCACCCTCGGCGCGGTAGCGCCCACCATTATCCATGCGGAAACTGCGGAAACTTACCTGGAGGGTAAGTCGCTGGATGGGCCGGCGGTTGAGGAAGCTGCCCGGCTGGTGGCTGAGGCGGCGCATCCGATCACGGATGTGCGCGGTTCCGCTGAGTACCGTGATTACATGGTCGGTGTGATCGCCAGGCGGGCACTGACGGCGATCAAGGAGGGTGTGGATAAGGATCTTGTTCCCGCCCAGCCGATCCTGCTGATGGGCGATGGGTTGCATGTTCCTTCACCGAAAGTCCCCTGGGACGGCAAGGAAATTCACACCTGGATTAATGGGGTGGAATACCATTTCACGACCGGGTTTGACAAAACCTTGTTGGACCTGATCCGGGAAGATGCCGGGTTGACCGGGACTAAGGAGGGGTGCGCTGAAGGGGAATGTGGTGCATGCACGGTCTACCTTGACGGCCGGGCGGTGATGAGCTGCCTGGTACCTGCGCCCCGGGCGCACGGCAGTGAGATTGTGACGATTGAAGGCCTCAGCCCGGATGATAAACTCCATCCGGTTCAGGAAGCCTTTATTGATTATGGCGCGGTCCAGTGCGGATATTGTACACCGGGATTTGTGATGTCTTCTGCGAAACTGCTTGAGGAACGGGAGACGCCCACCCAGGCAGAGATCCGGCAGGCGATCACGGGTAATCTTTGCCGCTGCACCGGTTATTACAAGATCATTGAAGCGATTGAAAACGCCAGTCGGACACAATCGGCAGTTGAGCGGGAATAGGGAAGAAGGAGACGCAATGGAAATTATTGGAGAATCTATCCCACGCCATGATGTAAAAGATAAGACCACCGGTGCGGCACTGTATCCCGGAGATTTCAACCTGCCCGGTCAGCTTTATATGAAAGTCCTCTTTTCAGAGCGGCCGCATGCCATTGTTAAATCCATTGACACCTCGGCAGCGGAAGCGATGACAGGTGTCGTTGCGATTTTTACGGCCAGGGATGTGCCGGTCAATGAATATGGCCTGGGAACGCCGGACCAGCCTGTTCTTTGCGGCCCAGGGTCGAAAAAGCCATACGCCGACCGGGTCCGTTTTATCGGCGACCAGGTGGCTGTCATCGTTGCAGAGACCGAAAAGATCGCTGAAGCTGCCCGGGAGCTGATAAAAGTCGAGTATGAAGACTTGCCGGTTTTGAATTCACCGGAGGAAGCGCTGGCGGAAGATGCCATCCTGTTGCAGCCGGAATATGGGACGAATGTGGTCAAATCCTTCCGCATCCGGCGCGGCGACGTTGACGCAGCTTTTGCTCAGTGCGATGTGATTGTGGAAGGCGAATACTACACACCTACCCAGGAGCATGCTTTCCTGCAACCCGAAGCCGGAATCAGTTATCTTGATGAAGAAGGAAGGATCACCGTTGTGGTTGCCGGGCAGTGGACGCATGAAGACCAGGAACAAATAGCCCATTCATTGGACGTCCCGCTGGATAAAATCCGAGTGATCTATCCCGCCATCGGCGGAGCATTTGGGGGCCGGGAGGATATGTCCGTGCAGATCATACTCGCCCTGGCGGTGATGCGGCTGCACGAGCGGGGCATTGACCGACCGGTGAAGATCATCTGGACCCGTGAAGAGTCGATGATTGGCCATAGTAAGCGGCATGCCTACAAACTGACCGGCAAATGGGGCGCGACCAGGGACGGTAAGATCCTGGCTGCCCAGGTGGATATTATCGCCGACGCCGGCGCGTACGTCTATACCACGCCAAAGGTCCTTGGTAATGCGACCTTGATGTGTATTGGTCCATATGAAGTGCCCAATGTGAAAGTGGATTCGATGGCCGTCTATACCAATAATCTTCCCGGCGGCGCTTTCCGCGGCTTTGGCGGCCCACAGGGTGCTTTCGAGGGTGAACTGCAGATTACCAAGCTGGCGGAAGCCTTGGGGATGGACCCGGTCGAATTGCGGATGCGGAACCTGATAGAAGACGGATCTATCCTTCCGACCCAATCTGTCGTACCCGAGAGTGTGACCATCAAACCCGTGGTGGCAGCCTGTGCCGAACGCTCCGGTTGGCAAAAGACCGAAACGGGCTGGCAAACACCTGCCCCGATGAAAAGTGAGGGCCATATCAAACGCGGCCGTGGGATTGCCTGTGGATTTAAGAATGTGGGCTTTTCTTTTGGCGGCAAGGAATCCTCGCATGCCATTATGGAGTTGTTTGGAGCAGAGGAAATTGAACGGGTTGTCCTGCATCACGCCGGAGCGGATGTAGGCCAGGGCGCACATTCCGCCTTCCGCCAAATGGCGGCTGAGGCCCTGAATGTGCCATTGGAAAAAGTCGAGTTGATTGCTTCCGATACAAGCCTGACCGGGAATTCGGGCAGCGCTTCCGCCTCCCGGATGACTTTCATGGCCGGCAATTCAATCGGCGGCGCGGCTGAAGCCGCTCTCGAAAAATGGCACAACGAAGAACGTCCCGCTGTTGTCGAATATACCTATCATGCCCGTTCGACCTCACCCTATGACCCGGAAACAGGCGAATGTGATCCCAATATCACTTATGGATATGTTGCAGAAACCGTTGAGCTGGAAGTCGATACCGAAACGGGTGAGATTAAGCTGCTGAAGGTCTACTGTGCGAATGACGTCGGGAAAGCGATCAACCCGATGCAGGTCGTCGGGCAGATTGAGGGCTGTGTTGTCCAGGCTGCCGGGTATGCGATAATGGAGAACTTTGTCCAGAAAGACGGGCGCGTTTTGACCAATATGCTTTCCAATTACCTGATCCCTACCGTGCTGGATGTCCCGGAAGAAGTGGAATCGATTGTGCTTGAGCTGGCTGACCCCCAAGGCCCTTATGGTGCACGCGGAATGGGTGAAATGCCCTTCATTCCTCTGGCTCCTGCCATTGTCAGCGCACTGCACGACGCCACCGGGGTCTGGTTCAACCGGTTCCCGCTCACCCCGGAACGGGTGCTGCGAGGCCTGGGAAAATTCTAATGGTCCCTTATGTGCTCATTTGGGGTGGTGGCGATTTAGCCAGCGGCGTCGCATTGCGCCTGCACCGGGCCGGTATCCGTGTGCTGGTGGTTGAACGTGACCAGCCTTTGGCTGTGCGGAGGTCGGTATCCTTTTGCCAGGCGGTGTATGATGGCGACATTCGCATCGAGGATGTGACAGGGCGTTTGGTCGTTACACCCAGTGAAATGATGAACTTTTGGGGCGCAGGCGAAATCCCCGTCCTGGTTGATCCGGATTTGGATATTCTAAAGGATCACCCGGCGCTGGCACTGGTGGATGCCCGGATGCGGAAGAAACAGGACCGGCTCGATCTGACTTTGGCAGAGATGGTGATCGGATTGGGGCCGGGCTTCACAGTCGGAGAAAATTGCCATGCCGCGGTTGAGACCAACCGCGGTCATTTCTTGGGCCGCGTCTATTGGGAAGGCAGCCCGGAGGCCGATACGGGGATTCCCGGGAAGGTCCAGGCTTATGCTGCCGAACGCGTCCTTCACGCTCCTGCTGATGGAGTCGTAAGAAACCTCGTGAATATCGGGGATTTGGTGGAAGCCGGCCAGCCGGTGCTTTCGGTAATGGACCAGGCTGTGGGGTCACCCTTTAACGGCGTCGTACGGGGGTTGATTCACGATGGCGTGACCGTGCGGAAGGGGATGAAGGTGGGTGATGTGGACCCACGCCCTGAACCATTCCGCTGCTGGTATGTGTCTGAAAAATCGCTGGCCATCGGCGGCGGCGTTTTGGAGGCCCTCCTGACCTGGTATAAGATCCGAAGTCATTTGTGGGAAGGATGACCTAAGATGAAGCTTAATCGGGCACTCGATGTTCGGGCCGGAAGCGCAATCGCTTTCGTGGGGGCAGGGGGGAAAACCAGCGCTTTATTTGCTCTCGCCCGGGAACTTGGAAGCCCGGTTGTTATCACAACCACAACCCATCTGGGAACCTGGCAGGCTCAGGGGGCAGACCAGCACGTGACCGCGTATTCTCCCTCTGATATTGACAGACTTGATTTTAATCGCTACCCGATCATACTGGTGACCGGGCCTGCGGATAATCACGACCGCCTGACCGCTCCGGATGCGCAGTTATTGGCCTATCTGCATGCGCGCTGTAAAAATAGGGGTATCACCCTGTTGGTTGAAGCTGATGGTGCCAGGCAGCGCAGCCTGAAGGCGCCGGCAGACTATGAACCCGTGATTCCACCCTGGGTGGAATCCGTGGTGGTCATGGCGGGGATGAAAGGGCTGGATAAACCGTTGACCGAAGAATGGGTTCACCGGCCGGAAATATTCAGTGAACTGAGTGGGCGCGCTTTAAGTGAACCGGTCCGGGTTGAGGATGCGATCAAGGTTCTTGGCGACCGCAAGGGCGGGTTGAAAGGCATCCCGGCTGGTGCAAAGCGGTATCTGTTCCTGGCCCAGGCGGACGACCCGTTCGCCCAGGCGCAGGCGTGTCGAATGGCAGGCGCTTTGACGGGCCAATATCACCGGGTGCTGGTTGGTGGCCTGGATCATCTTTACGATTCAGGACCGGTCTTTGCGGCTCACAGCCCCGTGGCCGGCGTGGTGCTGGCTGCGGGGGGCAGTAAACGCTTGGGACAGACCAAACAGCTTCTGGATTGGGAGGGAGAACCATTTATCTCTAAAATTGTTAAAACTGGCTCAGAAAGCGGCCTGACTCCGCTGGTGGTGGTCACGGGGGCAGACAAGAATTTCGTAACGGAAGCAATAGGAGATTTGCCTGCCAGGACGGTTTTTAATCCGGATTGGGAAGCGGGACAGGCGG
>DPKV01000058.1 GCA_003542325.1 Anaerolineaceae bacterium | reverse complement strand
CCCATATCAGGGCTGTCACCCGTGTTTCAATCCCCGCCGCAGCCCTGGAGGAATCGATAAAATCAGATGATTTGGCAACCCTTTTCATGGTATTTTCTGCTCCTGCTGCTGGGGTGGCTGACCTTTCCCCTGGCTTACAGGTTGTTCCGGCGGCTGCCGGACCGTGCCTATGCCCTCAGCCGAGCCCTGGGATTACTTTTCTGGGGTTTTAATTTCTGGTTCCTGGCCAGCTTAAAAATCCTCCAAAATAATCCCGGCAGCATCCTGTTTGGCCTGGCACTGGTGATCGGTTTGAGTATCTGGGCGGGATGGGGACGCCGGCAGGAGATCTGGGCGTGGGTCAAAGACCATTGGCGGTTGATCCTGGCCACTGAAATGGTCTTTCTGGCCGCGTTTTGTTTTATGGTCCTCGTTCGGGCATGTGACCCTTATGCCACCGGTACTGAAAAACCGATGGAGCTGGCTTTCATCAATGCCATCCTGAATTCGGAAACTTTTCCGCCCCACGACCCCTGGCTGTCCGGTTATGCGATCTCTTATTACCATTTCGGCTATATCATGGCAGCCATGCTGGCTAAAATCACTTTTACCAGCGGCGGTGTGGCTTTCAACCTGATGCTGGCGGTTGTCTTTTCAATGAGCGCCGTCGGCGCGTACGGCATCCTTTACAACCTGATTGCAGCTTACGGCAACCTCAAACGTCCGAGAAGTGCACTGGCCTGGGCGATTTTGGGGCCGCTCTTCCTGCTGTTCGTCAGTAATTTGGAAGGGGTGCTGGAGGTGCTGCACCAGGCCGGGGTTGGGTGGGACCTGGCGACAGGGACATCCGGTTTCTGGCAGTGGGTCAATATTGAGAGCCTGCTGGTTCCACCCTCCGAACCCCTGACGCTGGTCCCGCAACGTTTCTGGTGGTGGTGGCAGGCCTCCCGGGTCGTACAGGATATTGACCTGACCGGTGTGGTCAGTGGACTGTCCCCCATTGATGAGTTCCCCGCATTTTCTTTTGTTCTGGGTGATTTGCATCCCCATGTCCTGGTGATGCCGTTTGTGATGCTGGCGGTCGGTCTGGCGTTCAACATCTTCCGGGGTGGAATGGATGGTGAGCAGCGCATATTCGGCATCTCAATTCCGTATCAATGGGACGTGTTCCTGCTCAGTGCGGTTCTGATGGGTGGGATTGCCTTCCTCAATACCTGGGACCTCCCGGTTTACTTTGCGCTGCTCGTCGGCGCGTTCGTCATCCGGCGGGTCTATAAAGCAGGCTGGTCATGGGACCGGTTTGGCGACCTGCTGAAACTTGCCATCCCGCTTGGGGTTCTGTCCCTGCTGCTGTATCTCCCATTCCTCCTGAGTTTTCAATCCCAGGCGGGTGGGATCATGCCCAACCTGGTGTACCCCACGCGTGGTCTGTACCTTTGGGTGATGTTCGGCCCGTTCCTCGTTCTCTTCTGGTTGTTCTTCATTTGGCTCCGGCGGCGGAAGGTCAGAGGGGAATGGAAATGGGGAACGATACTGGTTGTTGGACTGGTTTCCCTGTTGTATGCCATCTCGATCCTATTGGGATACAAACTGACCCAAAGCCAATCCGGCCAGCAATTCATCCTTGCGCAGGGAGAGACCACATTTGGTGGCTTGCTCGGTTCCGCTTTCCTGCACCGGCTGGCCTTCGGTGCGGGTCTATTGACGCTGACCCTTGTCTTAATCCTGGGTGTTTCCTTCTTATTAACCCTGGTTAAGAAATGCGAACCGGATACGGCTGATCCCAGCCCCATACCCTTCGTCCTCCTGATGGTTGTATTGGGCGGGATCATGATCCTGGCCCCGGAATTCGTTTACCTGCGGGACAATTTTGGTGCAAGAATGAACACTGTCTTCAAGTTCTATTACCAGGGCTGGATGCTCTGGTCGTTGGCCGCGGCATTTATGGCAGGGGTTCTCCTGCGGAAGGGCTCATGGTTGACACGGGCCTTGATTCTTCTGGTTGTTGCTGCGGGTCTTGTTTACCCGGTATTAGCCTACCCGGATAAGACCAATGGATTCCAACCGGTGACATCAGCAAACCTGGATGCCGGCGCTTACCTGGCAGCCTATGCGCCTGATGAAGCCGCCGTGATCGCCTGGCTTGCGGATGCACCGGATGGTACGGTGGCGGAAGCGGTTGGCGGGCAGTATTCCGGTTACGCAAGGGTGGCGACTCTTTCCGGACAGCCGAATGTATTGGGCTGGCCCGGTCACGAAGGACAATGGCGCGGCGGATATACCGAAGTGGGCACCCGGCAGCAGGATATGCAAACGCTCTATGAGACCAACGATTGGGAAACCGCGTTGGCGATCATCCGGCAATATGACATCCGGTATGTTTTTTTTGGATCTCTGGAATCCAGTGCGTATATTGTGAACCCCACGAAGTTTGACCAGTACCTCAAAGTTGGATTCGAGCAGGGCGGCATCCGGGTTTATGTCATCCCGGAACCATATCTTGAGTGATCCCATCCAGACCGGATTTGTGGTAGGATTTTGGATGCTTAATCATCACGTATAAGGAAAGGCTATTACATGGTACGAACGCGATTTGCACCCAGCCCAACCGGCTATATGCATATCGGCAACCTGCGCACAGCGCTCTATGCTTATTTAACTGCGCGGGGGCATGATGGCGTTTTTATTTTACGAATTGAAGACACGGACCAGGGACGGAACATCCCTGAAGCCCTGGCTGCGATCTATAAAGGCCTCGAACTGGCCGGCTTAACCTTTGATGAGGGCCCCGGCAAGGATGGCGGCTACGGGCCATATATCCAGTCTGAGCGGCTGCCCATTTATGCGGCGCACGCCCAAATCTTATTGGATTCAGGCGCGGCTTACCGGTGTTTTTGCGGGAAATCTGACCAGCAGCCGGAGGATGAGGATTCGCCCACACGGCGAGATCCCTGCCGGTTCCTTTCAGAAACGCAAATCCAGCAAAACCTGGATAGCGGTGAGCAATTCGTGATCCGCCAGCGTATCCCTGAGGACGGCAGTACGACCTTCTTCGATCACGTCTACGGCGAGATCACGATTGAAAACACACAACTGGATGACCAGGTACTGCTGAAATCCGATGGCTTCCCCACCTATAATTTTGCCAATGTCGTGGATGACCATTTGATGGCCATTACCCATGTGATGCGGGGTCAGGAATACCTTTCTTCAACCCCCAAATACAACCTGCTCTATCAATCCTTTGGCTGGGAGATCCCGGAATACGTTCACCTGCCGTTGATCATTAAAGAAGATGGCACAAAGTTCAGCAAACGCCTGGGCGACCCTTCGTTTGAAGACCTTGTTCAGATGGGGTATTTGCCGGAAGCGATCGTGAACCACATCGCGCTGCTGGGGTGGAGCCCCGGTAACGACCAGGAGTTCTTCACGCTGGCTGAACTGGAACAGGTTTTCAGCATTGACCGTATCAACAAATCCAGTGCGGCTTTCTCCTTTGATAAACTGACCTGGTTGAATGGCGAACATATCCGGGCGCTGTCGCCGGAGGACTTCCACAAGCTGGCTGAACCCTATTACCCGGAGTCTTTAGCCTGCTGCAACACCCGCAAGATCAGCGATCTCCTCCAGGTGCGGACGGAAAAACTGACGGACATTCCCGGAATGGTAGCCTTTTTCGTGCAGGTGCCGGATTATGCAATTGACCTGTATATGCATGATAAATCGAAGAGCGATCCGGAAAGCAGTTTACAGGTATTGAAGGATGTTTTGCCTATTCTGGAAAAACTTTCAGTGTGGGATAATGACAGCCTTTACCTGGCGTTGAAGGATTTCGCCAGGGATGCGGGATTTAAGGTCGGGACGGTCATGTGGCCGGTCCGGACAGCCCTTTCCGGCGTGCCAACCACGCCGGGCGGTGCGACGGCCTTGGCCGAGGTGCTGGGCAAGGAAGAAACTCTGCGGCGGATTGCGGCTGGGGTTGAGAAACTAACGGCTGCGTTGGCGTAAACCGTTTGACTGATTTCGTGGCGGCGCTGGGTGCAGCGCCGCTGCGGTTATGAATGCAGAGTTATAAGGAAATAATTTCGAGACCAATTAATTTAGTGGAGCGCGGGCTTTAGCCCGCTTTTTTTATCTTTTTGTATTGAATTTTTGGATTCTTGACTCCACTGAAAAAAGGTCGACTAATTGAAGAAGACCTTGTTGATGCCCCACGAACATGCACAATTTCAGGCATTTTGTGCGATGAGACCTTCAAAAAAGCATAAATTTGATACAGTACGCTCCACTTTTAAAACAGCTGTACCCTTTTTTCAGTAGACTCATTCTTAATTACAGGAGAAAGTAGATTATTGGGATAAGCTATTTTGCGGACTAAAGTCCGCGCTCCGATTAAATATCAATAAGACGGCCCGACGGGACATCTCTGCGTTAATCGGAGATTTGTCTTAGCGTAACAGGGCTTCGTGCAGGATGCCGCCCAGTTTGAAACCTGCCAGTTCCGCAGATGTGTCAATCCGGAGGACCGTGGAAAACTCAAACACGGTGCCATCTTCCCGGTGGACGGTGACCCGGGAGGTCCCCTGTGGGTCAATGTTATCCAGGCCGGAAAGGTCGAACAGCTCTTCGCCGGTCAACCCGAGGGATTCTGCGTTTTCTCCAGGTTCAAATTGAAGCGGCAGGATGCCCATCCCGACCAGGTTGGCGCGGTGAATGCGCTCAAAGGATTCAGCGATGACCGCCCGCACGCCCAGCAGCAGCGGCCCCTTGGCGGCCCAGTCCCGGCTGGACCCCGTGCCATATTCCTTCCCGGCGATGACGATCAGGGGAATATTGCGCTCCCGATAGACTTGGGAGGCCTCAAAGATGGTCGTCTGATCTCCTTCTGGCAGCAATTTTGTCCATCCCCCTTCCACTTCCGGCAGTAATTTATTCTTCAAGCGAATATTTGAGAAGGTCCCGCGGGCCATCACTTCGTCGTTGCCGCGCCGGGTGCCGTAGGTGTTGAAGTTCTTTTGTGCGATTCCCAATCCCAGCAGGTACTTACCGGCAGGGCTGTCGGCCGGGATCGTCCCGGCAGGAGAAATATGATCGGTGGTGATCGAATCACCCAGCAGGGCCAACACCCGCGCACCTTGTACGCCTTTGAGGTGATTGGGCGGATTGAGGGAGTTCAGTGCGTTGAAATAAGGCGGCTCTTTTATGTAGGTTGAGGTCTTATCCCAGGGATAAAGGGCTTTCACCTTACCCGCGCCGATCTTTTGCCAGGCTTCATCCCCTTCAAAGAGGTTCGAATAAACTTCTTTGAACAGGGTGGTTTGGATGGCGTCCATCAGGGAGCGAACCTCATCCTCTGAGGGGAAGATCTCCCGTAGATACACGGGCTGCCCGGCCTGGTCCGTCCCAAGCGGTTCTTTTTCAAGGTCAATATTCACCGTGCCGGCCAAAGCGTACGCCACGACCAGCGGCGGGGAAGCGAGGTAGTTGGCCCGCGAGAGGGGATGGATACGCCCGTCAAAATTGCGGTTGCCTGAGGAGACGCTGGCGGTCACCAGCGGTTGACCTTTCAGAGACTCCACAACTTCCGGCGCAAGCGGACCGGAGTTGCCAATGCAGCTCCCACAGCCGTATCCCACCAGGTTGAAACCCAGTTCAGCCAGCGAATCCAGGACACCGGCGTTGCGGAGATAAGCCGTGACCACCCGGGAACCGGGCATCAGGGAACATTTCACAGCGGGGTTGACCTTCAGCCCGCGTGCGACCGCCTTTTGCGCCAGCAGCCCCGCACTCAGCATGACCATTGGGTTCGAAGTATTGGTACAGGAGGTGATCGCCGCAATGACCAGCGCGCCTTGCCGAAGGGTAACGGTTTTGTCATCCAGTGTGACTGGCACTTTGAGGTTGACCTGATCTGCTGTAAGGGAAAAACCGCCTGAAAAACGGTCTTTGGTCAGCCTTTCCCTGAAGGACTTTCCGATGTCCGGCAGGGAAATCCGATCGTTCGGTCTGAACGGCCCTGCCAGGCTGGATTGAATTTGAGTCAAATCAACCCTTATCACCTGGCTGAATTCGGGCTGTTTTGCGCCTGTCTCCCGGAATAAGCCCTGGGATAGGCAATACGCTTTCACCCGGTCGATATGTTCCGGGTCGCGGCCGGTCAGGCGCAGGTAGGCCAGGGTCTGCTCATCCACCGGGAAAAGCGTGACGGTAGCGCCGCTCTCTGGGGACATGTTGGCGATCATCGCCCGGTCAGGCACGGTGATTCGATCCAATCCTGCGCCGAAACATTCGATAAACTTGTCAACCACGCCCTCCCGCCGCAGACGTTCGACGATGGTCAGGGTCAGGTCGGTGGGGGTTACCCCCTCCGGCAGCTCCCCAACCAGCTCCAGCCCGATCACATCGGGCAGCACCAGGTCCAGAGGCTTTCCGAGCATGGCCGCGATGGCTTCGATCCCGCCCACACCCCAGCCCAAAACCCCCAGACCGTTGACCATCGGTGTGTGGGAATCGGTCCCGACCAGGGTGTCCGGATAGAAGGTCGCCTGCCTGTTCTCAATCCGGTGAGTCACCACTGTGGCGAGGCTCTCCAGATTAATTTGATGGATGATCCCTTTACCGGGGGGCACGACTCGGAAGTTGTTGAAGGCAGCCTGCGCCCAGCGCAGAAGCTGGTACCGCTCGCGGTTCCGTTCGTATTCCAGGGCCAGATTCTGCCCAAGAGGGTCCGGCCCGCCAGTGAAGTCCACCTGGGCGGAATGATCAATGACCAGGTCCACCGGGATCTGGGGGGCAATTTTCGAGGGATCAAGGCCCAATCGTGCGGCGGCGCTGCGCATAGCGGCAAGGTCCACCACCAGGGGGACTCCGGTCAGGTCCTGCAGCAGGACGCGGGCGGGGTAGTAGGGGATCGCCGGACGGTCCGGTTGCTGCGGCTGCCAATTCAAGATGGCTTCAACGGCAATTGCCGCGGCTGGGTCTTTTATGCTGCACCTCAATGCGTTTTCGAGCAGGATGCGCAGGGAGAAAGGGAGGGCTTGCAATCGGTCCCCGGCGAGGATGGGCAGGGTCGGGATGGGTGAAGTAATCATGGGCAGCACTCCGGTGTGAATGGACTAAGGCTTGCGAATGGTCTGCATTTGCTGGATGACCGCCTGACCAAACTCGGTTGTTGAGACGAGGTGGGCCTCCGGCATCAGACGCTGGAAGTCGAAAGTCACCCTCCCGGAAGCGATGGTGGCTGCGACGGCTTTTTCCGCCAGTTCGGCTGCGGCGTCCCAGCCCAGGTGGTGCAGCATCAGGGTGCCGGAGAGGATGAGAGAGCAGGGGTTGGCGACATTTTTTCCGGCCAGGCTGGGGGCTGTGCCGTGGGTGGCTTCGAAGAGGGCAATCCCGCTTTCAAAATTAAGGTTTGCGCCGGGTGCGATCCCCAGCCCGCCGACCTGGGCGGTGAGCGCATCGGAGAGGTAATCCCCGTTGAGGTTCATGGTGGCGATCACGTCAAATTCCTCCGGCCGGGTGAAGGTTCGCTCGAAGGCGGCGTCGGTGATAACGTCGTTAACCCACAACCTGCCCTTTGCCAGAGCGGCATCGCGTTCTGCATCCGCAACGGATTCGCCATGCTCGGCTTTGACCGCTTGATATTGCCGCATGGTGTAAACGCGATCCCCAAACGAATTTTCAGCCAGCGAGTACCCCCATTCGGTGAAGGCACCTTCCGTATGTTTCATGATGTTGCCTTTATGGATCAGAGTAACGCACTTTCGGTTGTGGGTCAGTGCGTAATTCAGCGCCGCCCGGACCAGCCGCTCTGAGCCTTCTCTCGAGATTGGCTTTATGCTGAAACCGGACGTCCCAGGGAAGCGGATTTTGGCATAATCATCCGGTGCGGTTGCCCGCAGCCAGGCCTGGAACTGCCGGGCGGGAGCGGTGCCCGATTGGAATTCCACACCGGCATACAGGTCTTCCGTGTTTTCGCGGAAGATCACCATGTCGACCTTTTCAGGATGGCAGACGGGTGTCGGCACCCCGGGAACCCAGCGGACCGGGCGGAGGCAGGCATACAGATCCAGTTTCCGTCGGAGAGCGACGTTGAGTGAACGATGACCGCCGCCCACCGGGGTGGTCAACGGGCCTTTGATGCCGACCTTGTAATATTCAAAAGCCTGGACGGTTTCATCAGGCAGCAGCGAACCCATTTGGGTCAGCGCTTTTTCACCGGCCAGTACCTCCAGCCAGCACAACTGATGCTTGCCCTTATAGGCCAATGTCACGGCTGCGTCCAGGACAGGGCGGGCGGCCTTCCAGATATCCGATCCAATCCCATCGCCTTCGATGAAGGGGATGATCGGGTTGGGGGGGATGACAAGTTGGCCCTTCTCGCTGGTGATGGGTTCCCCTTTTACAGGGGCTGGCAGGATGTCAGCAGTCATAGTTGCTCCAGACGGTCGTTGAGATCATTGCTTCGTTATTTTGATCATCTAATAGTAAATTCGTGACAAAACCAGTAAATCATTTTGGTGTGAAGAAAAATTTTTACCTGAAACAAAAGATACAAAGTGGATCAAGTGTCTGCGCAGCAGACTGATGAGGGGATGAACACCTGGGAAACAAGGGTCTTGTTGGGTTTACCACTTCATCCGGCGCTTCGCGCCACCTTCTCCTCAAGGAGAAGGCTAAATCAATGATTTTTTCTGATCATCTGAGTTAATAAATTTTTAAAGCTTGATTCACTGTACCTGTATTGACAAAAGTGCTGAACTAACACTATAATCATGCTAACATCGAATTATGAGACACTGTCCCGTATAATGGGACACACAGGAAATTAAATGTCCAAACCGTCATCCACGCTCAGCCATGCCATTCAACTGATGGATTGCTTCTCCAAGGATGAACCGTACCTGGGAGTGCGTGAAGCCGCGCGGATGACCGGGCTGCCGACCAGCACGGTTGGGCGGACTTTGGTTTCTCTGAAGGATGCAGGCTTGCTGGTTCAGGATGATGACACCCGGCAATACACCCTGGCGGGGAAGGTGTTGGCCTGGGCGGAGGTTTACAGCGCGACATTGGACGTCCGCCGGGTGGCTCTGCCTTTCATTTATGACATTCAGCGGCTGACGGGCGAGACGATCAGCCTGTATATTCTGGAAGGCGCAGAACGGGTCTGTGTGGAACGACTGGAATCGGATCAAAACGTCAGGGTGGTCGCCCGGGTGGGGCGATACCTCCCGCTGCATGCCGGTTCCGCAGGGAAATTGTTCCTGGCTTATCTCCCGGAGGACAAGCGTGAGGAAGTGCTGGCGAATGAAACCCGGTATGCCTTCACGCCCCTGACAGTCACCGATCCGGCTGAGCTCCGAAAGCAATGCCGGCAAATCCTTAAACAGGGTTTTGCGCTCAGTCATGGCGAATGGACCTATGACGCGTCCGGTGTGGCAGCCCCCATCTTCAATCCACGCGGTCAGATGATCGCAGCGCTGACCGTTTCCGGCCCGACCCAACGTTTTACCGAAGAAAAAGTTGAACAGGTCACCAAGACCTGTGTCCGAACCGCAACTCAGATCTCCCGATTGCTGGGCTATAACCCCTCGCAGGACAAGCAAGGCGTTCAGCCCGGGCGGCAAAATTAGCCGCCAGCCTGAAATCTCACCTTTTTGTACCGAAATTTAATACCGAGGAGTTACGATGAACGCCCACAATGACAGCACATCTGTATCTACAACTAAATCCAGAAATCCCATGACATTTGAAGACCGGATTGCGGCCCAGTTGCCTGCCTGGCAGAAACGCATCCAGCGCATCCTTGAGGAGTTTGGCGACCGGACGATTGGTGAGGTCACGGTTGCCAAAGCCTACGGTGGGATGCGCGGCGTTTTCGCCCTGATCACCGAAATCTCCCATGTTGATCCATCTGTGGGGCTGCTGATCCGCGGGTATACGGTGGATGAGTTGTTGGAGAGCCTCCCCAAGGCTGCGGGATCAGACTACCCCCTGATGGGTGGGTTGTATCACCTGCTGATGGTGGGCGAGTTTCCGACGATGGAAGACGCCCTGGCAGTTGAGGACCTGTGGCGCGAACGCCAGGGATTGCCCGGCTATGTGATGGACCTGCTCCGGGCTATGCCCGGGAATACCCACCCCATGACCATGCTCTCCCAGGGGATCATGGCGATGCAGCCTCAATCCGTGGCCGCACGGGCTTATCATGATGGCATTTCACGGGATGACTACTGGCGGTATATGCTGGAAGATGCCCTGACCCTGACCGCCAACCTCCCAACCCTCGCGGCGACGGTGTACAACCTGAAGTATCGTGACGGGGTGGAGGCAGTTCCCGATCCCGGTTTGGATTGGAGCGCCAATATTGCGCACATGATCGGCAAGGGCGATGAAGCGGATTTTAAGGATTTATGCCGGTTGTTCATGGTGCTGCATTCCGATCAGGAAAACGGTAACGCCAGCGCACACACCTCTCACCTGGTCTCGTCCACCCTCTCCGACCTGTACCTCTCTTCTTCCGCCGGGTTGAACGCGCTGGCCGGTCCGCTGCATGGCCTCGCCAGCCAGGAGACCTTACGCTGGCTGCTGGGTTTGCAGGCGCACTTTGGCGGCGTTCCTTCTGCCACAGAACTGCGGGATTACACGCTGGAGACTTTGGCGGAAGGGAAGGTCGTCCCGGGCTATGGCCATGGCGTCCTGCGCATCACCGACACCCGTTTCACCGCGCAATTCCGGTTTGCGGAGAGGCACCTGCCGGATGACCCGCTTTTCCAATTGGTCCGCCGGGTCTATGAGGTCGTGCCGGATTTATTGTGCGAATTGGGCAAGATCAAAAATCCGAACCCAAATGTGGATGCAATCAGCGGCACTTTGCAGTATCATTACAGGATTGGACGTCCTGAGTTCTGTACAGTCTTATTCGGCACCAGCCGCCTGACGGGACTTTCGGCGCATGCTGTTTGGGCAAGGGCGTTGACCCTGCCGATTGAGCGCCCCCGGTCACTGACGACTGATCTGGTGGAAGAAATGTGTACACCCCGGATCGCCCTTCAAAAAAGAATATCATCCCTGGCTCCGGAGCAATCCGGGTATGGGATGAGTTTTGAATAGTTCTGCCATTCACCCGCAAGGGCTCACCATGAATGACGGATCCAAACATTCATTGATGTTTCAATAAATAGAGGATTATCATGGAAAAAAGAGAATGGCAGCGGTATCACCCGCCTCTGGAATTGGCGGGCATCCTAAAAAAGAACCCCAATGTACAATTAATTTCCTCGACCCAGGAATTGCTGGCTCTCTCCTGCGGGGGAGAAAACGGCAAGACTTTCGAGGTCGCCTACCAGGTGCCCGGTCTCAGCAAGATCATTGATGCCACGGTGGTTCGGGTGCGGAATGGGATTGCAGCGAATTATCCTTCCCCCTATATGCGCCGCCGCGACCCGGACGCGATGCTGATCGGTGATGACGGCCCAACCGACCATACCCGCTTTGAGGAAGTCTATCATTATCCCTTCGCCGAACTGCGTCAGCGGACTTTTGACTGGCTGACGGAGAATCCTCTCATCCTGTACGCCTATGTGACCGGAAAGCGGGGCATTGGGCAGGATGCGCTTTTGGTCGCACCGGCCAATGCGGGCTTCTTTGGCTTTGGGCTGGCGCTCTTGCAGGGCATTACCGCTTATGAAGACCTGGGGGATGATTTCAATCCGACCTCAGTAATTTACGTTGCGCCGACCTTCCGTTATACCGACCTGGGCGGCAAACAGGTGGTGGTCCATCACCGGCTGCCTGGGATGCATGAAGTGTTTTCCTACTGTCTGTACCCCGGCCCCAGTGCCAAGAAAGCTGCCTACAGCATCCTGCTGAACCAGGGGGAACAGGAAGGCTGGATCACTGCGCACTGTTCCACCGTGCGGGTGGTGACGCCCTATGATAATGAAGTGACCTTCATGCATGAAGGCGCCAGCGGCGCGGGAAAGAGCGAGATGCTTGAATACCCGCAACGGGAAGATGACGGCCGGATGCTCTATGGTGAAAACCTGGTCACCGGCGAACAACGTCTGCACGAGCAGCCACGCACCTGTTCGTTGCACCCCGTGACGGACGATATGGCCCTCTGCCACCCCTCACTGCAGCATAACGGTAAGCTGGCCGTGACGGACGCCGAGGATGCCTGGTTCGTGCGGACCAATCACATTCACCACTACGGCACCGACCTTAATTTTGAACGATTAACCGCAGAATCACCCTTGCCATTGCTGTTTTTGAACATCAATGCCGCACCGGATGGAATTGCCATGATCTGGGATCATGTCCTCGATGCGCCGGGTAAACCCTGCTCGAATCCGCGGGTGGTTGTTCCCCGTGAGATCATCCCCAACATTGTGAACGAACCGGTGGATGTGGATATCCGCTCCTTTGGCATCCGAACGCCCCCCTGCACCGCAGAAAACCCCACCTATGGGATCGTGGGCTTCTTCCACATCCTGCCGCCGGCGCTGGCCTGGCTCTGGCGGCTGACCGCACCGCGTGGGTTTGACAACCCCAGCATCGTGGATGGGCAGGGACTTTCCACGGAGGGAGTGGGTTCCTATTGGGCGTTTGCCACCGGCAAGCGGACCGTCCATGCTAACTACCTGCTGGAACAGTTCGCCTCCTGCCCGCGCACCTCCTATGTCCTGACCCCGAACCAGCATGTGGGAGCCTGGAAAGTCGGATTCATGCCGCAATGGCTGATGCGGGAATATCTGGCCCGGCGTGGAAAAGCCCGTTTCCAGCCCGATAAACTGCGGACCTCCCGCTGCGCACTTTTGGGTGAATACCCGCACCAGGTCCAGATTGAAGGGCGGCAGCTTGCCCGCTGGTTCTTCGCCGTGGATACCCAGCCTGAAGTTGGCATTGAGGCTTATGATGTCGGCGCTGATATCCTTTATGAATTTTTCCACCGCATACTGCACCAGTATGATCAGGGTGAGCTGACCGACCTGGGGAAGCGGATCATCCAGTGCTGCCTTGACCGCGGCAGTGTGGAAGATTATAAGGCGCTGATCTCGTTTGAGGAATGAGGATCTTGTCATTGAGAGAAGCTGTGAAGCAGCGATGGAGCATTTCCGGAAATCCATCAATGTTGGGATGATTAAATCATTAAATACTTTTTCAAGAACTTCGTTATCGCAATGAGATGAAAAACAGAGATTGTAAACCCCCGGGATTTTTAAAATCCCCGGGGTTTTAATATCCCCAAAGGAATTCAGGACGGGGAGAGTGGAGGCTGGCACCCCTGACCCACAGCGACTTTCGACCAAAAGGTTAGGTTCTCTTATAAGGGTCAAATAACCCCCGCACAAAAACCGGATCGGTATACATCTTCAACTTCCGGAAAGTATCCTCGTTCTTGAGCAGGTGATCTCCCCGCTGGTACTGCACCCAGGCCATGGCGCACCATGACACCCCGCGCAAACAATTGAAGGGGTCGCGCAGGCGGGTGCGTTCCTCGATGGTATCCCGCAGGTGGGCATCGGCCAGGGCTTGCTTGTAGGCCGCCATCATCCCCGTTTTTTCATCCTCAGTCAGCACCACATCCGTCTTCCAGAGGGTGGTTGTTGGCACGCGGAAATGCGAAAGGTCCTGTGAAGGATCACCCCAGAGCGGCTTTTCCCAATCCACCAGGCGCAGCGTTCCGGCATCCCGATCCGCGATCCAATTGCTGTTGTTCACCTCGGTGTTGATGAGGCAGTTCCAGGGATCGGCGAGGAAATACCGTTCCTGGTGCCGGGCTTCATCCGCCCAGGATTGTACTTCGTGCAGGTACTTCGCCAGGGTTGGGTCGGCGAGGTCGGATTCAAAGTAGACTTTCAGCATCCGGGCGCAGCGTTCGTAGGTCAGTGAAAGCGGGTGTTCCTCACGGATCAGGTGGATTTGCTCCCCCGGCACCTTAAGCTGGTGATAATGTGCCATCACCCGGGCAGCGGACGCAAGGTCCCGGTGATAATCCAGCCGTTCGCCGGGGAGGTATTCCATCCCGAGGATGCCATAGGGGAGGAAAGTAAAAGAATTATCCAGAAAGTACGGAGTGGGGGCGATCCCAGTTGGGGCCAACAGTTCCAATGTTCGATATTCATAAGCGATCTGGGCCGGGTCCGAAAGGCCGATCTGAGACCCGGTGTTCACCCGTAGCACCCAGAGGGTTGCACCCTGCCGGACGGTGAAGTTCATGCTGTATTCCCCCTGCGCCAGCGGCGTCACGGTATAGCGTTCATCGGGTGACCAGCCGGGGACGCCGGCAGGGCACTCGGAACGGAGGTATTCAATCGCCTGGGGCAGGAAGGTCTGGATGGACAGGTTCTTTTCGGGATGTTGCGAGTCTGGCATGAGCGATGGACCTCATATCCTCCTGGGAGGCTTTTGCAATCCGTCAATCAGGTGAAGGATTGCAAGCCAGGGGTGTCGGAAAAGTATCCGGGGGCCGGCATAGCGCATCACAATTCGGATTTTTTCCCGGTTTTCGAGATTGTAGCAGTGAATGGGACAGCGATCACAGGTTGGCTTCCGCCATCCAAAAGGACAATGATCGATCCGTTTAAGGGCATAATCCGCAAGGGACTGACAATCCGGACAGAGAACGCTTTCTGAATGATGATGTGCGCGGCAATAAATCCGGATCATTTTAAGAACGGTATCCCGTTCGCGGTGCAGACGGGGATGTTTGGGGTTGGACAAATGTGATTGACGGCTCATTTTGGTTAAGCTTACCACAACCGTTTAACTTCAAAGCCTGTCCGGATTGGATATGGGGATGCGATATAATAAGTGCAGATCTGTTTTCAAAGACTATTCGGGATATTTGATGTCTGAATTGTAATCTGTGGTAGCGTTAGGAGGGTGTGATGGTTGAAAACCAATTGCGAACCTATCCCGTCTTTGTAATGTGCGGGCGTGACCCGCGTCGCAGACGCCTGATGGAAGTCATAGACCCGGAGGGGAAGTATAAGTCCAAAGCGTTGCTGCCCTTCCTGGGACGGAGGCTGGTCGAGTGGCAGTTGGAAGAACTGCGCCAATCGCCTTATGTGGGAGACATGTATTTATTGGGGTTGAGCGAAACGGACCTGCCGCTGGCTTACCCGGTGCACTATGTCCCGGTCACGACCGACGCGGAATTCGCGGATAAACTCGTTCAGGGGCTGGACTATCTCGAAACGCACGGTGACCTGCCGGACATGATTGTGATCAGTTCCTGTGATACGCCCGGGATACGTGTTGAGGATATCAATACCTTCTTCAATGAGTTGGCAGTGGTCGGTGG
The DNA here is from genome assembly GCA_003542325.1 of Anaerolineaceae bacterium. Taxonomy (GTDB): domain Bacteria; phylum Chloroflexota; class Anaerolineae; order Anaerolineales; family Anaerolineaceae; genus Brevifilum. The sequence continues at coordinate 3,862 of DPKV01000058.1, read as the reverse complement.
GATGGAGTTTGTTTTATCGTTGGTGCCGGAGGAAGTGATTGAGGCGGAGTTTCCCGGTTCAGGCCGGGTGGTGGCGCGCTTCCGGGATGGCCCAGTCCTGCCCGGTGAGTTGTTCGCCCTCAGCCCGCGGGTGATCCGTGAGCACAGTGAGGTGATCCACCAGCTCAGTTCACGCCGCCGCAAGATCAACCGGCAGAAGAAGAAGATCGGCATGGGACCGATCCTGCGCTATGTCGGCCGCAAGCCCCGGGTGTGGCTGTTGTTGGTGGGGTATGTCCTGCACCTGGCAACCTTGAGGGGCGCGGAAAAGGCCATATCCGCCGCATTCGGGATCCCGACCCGCGGAGTGGTCATCCCCGAGGCGAGTTTTGGGATGGATATGGATTTGCCGGAGGATTATGAGCGGTTAAAGGATTACGTCCGGCGGACGAAGCTGGGCGGATTGGGGCAATAGGGGAAATGCCAGATTAAAACCGCCCGGAAGTGACGCGTTTCATCACCGGGCGGCTTCTTATTTATCGGATTAATTTTGCGTTCAGGAAGGAAGCGAGTCGATGTACTGCTTCGTGGGGGGTTCGTTGTAGAAGACCAGGTTGAGGATGCCGACGATCAGCGAAATCCCGTCACCGGCGAGGATGGCGACGATCTCCAGGATGGCGATGGTCTGGACGTTGAATTTGCGGGGCGGCTCACCCATCAGCTTCACACCGCCGATGATCTCGAAAATGCCGAGGACGAGGGGGAGGATAGTGAGCGGCGCGCAGAGCAGGCCGACACCGAGGGTGCCGAGGACGACCGAGCCGGTCAGCCCGATGCCCCAGAGGATATTGAGGATGCCGTTGATGAGGGTCATGATGGCGATGGCCTGGACTTTGCCGGGTTTGGGTTGGAGGGGGGAATTGGACATGAGAGCTCCTTATGAGAAGAGGGGAAAATAAACAAATTATCTTATTTCAATCTTGAATTTTGTAATTGTCAATTAATTTATTTAGGAGAGTAAAGATCTCATCTTCATGTGAAGAATCTGTAAAATTTATCGCAGCACAGGACCCGTTATAAAAGTCTTGTACTCCTTGTGATAAGGGAGCGACAGAATAATGATGAATTATTGATTCAATATCGGTTTGTGGTAGCATCGCAATAAATCGAATTTTCTTTTTTCGAATTTTAATATAAGCAATATTTTTCACTCCTCTTATTGAAATGTAATATTTTTGTGGGTTGAAAATTAATCCACCGTCAATTTCTAGAGTAACCTCTTTTATTCGATAATATAAGGTTTTAATCTCTGTAGATGCTCCCTCTAGATGAAAATCTTCAGTATAAATTATTCCTTCAATTATTGAATCTTCCTCTTCAATTGTTTGTGCCTCTACATACTGTATAGTATCAAAATCAGGTGAAATCGTGTAAATATAATCAGTAGATGATGTGTATTTTGCAATCTCAATGAATTTTACTAACTTACCCCAAGTATCGGTATAAGTATCAGTTATCTCTTGTAATTCATGGAAATTTCCATCAGCAATTAATAATATATTTTGACTAGTTTCAATAATATCGCTGAGAAATTTGTAAATCTCAGAACTTCCAAGAAATCTCCTAAAAGCTGATTTTAGTTGGTTGTCATTATTGATGACAGAAAATAATTTGTCAACAAGTGATTTCTGGATTTTTACATTTTTATAGAAAGCAAAAAATTTTGTTATTTGGGGAAACACATGATTAAAAAAACTATGAGAGATTAATTCAACTTCAACGATATAAAACTGTGGATCAGTAGGGTCATTAAAATCAAAGAAAAAACCATCGGGAATTACTCCGCCGAGGGATTTTGACTCAATTTTCTTCTTTGGATTAATAAATATTATTTTATTTCCAAAGAGCATGTTTGAGGATGAAACAATATCTTCTTCAAACTCATTTTCAGTTTTAAATATTACTTTCTCAAATCTTTTTCCATTCCCAACAATAGTCATTTTGTCCCAACTCCTAATCATTGAAATTTGGTAAATATAATTATAATTTCATATTACCTAAGAATTTAAGATGTGAAAAAATATTAACACTGAATGTAATGACTCAAAAAGTGAAATAGTTGATTTTGTGGGTTGTTAATCTACAAAACTATGAAAACTCTTTCCTAAATGCGTCAATTTGGTTTACAGGAAGGTCTATTTCAAAGGCGGAATATATTTCATCACATTAGTGACATATGATCGTATTCCCCTGTTTACAAATTCTCAAGCCCGATAGTTTCTTCACAATGCCTGGATGAATAGGGCGGAGCACTACCCCCTTTCCGACTGATGGCATTTGTTCATTTTATAACGTAACCTAATATTGATTTGTGTTAATTCAGGAGAGAAAAGTTATTTTCGATTTCCGTCGATTGCTTCTTAACGGCTTCAACGTTCATCGCAATGACAAAACTACATTAGTAATCTATCGCGTCCGTCTGCGGTGATGGTGCTCCCTGGGCGGAATTTAATGTCCGGTTATCACATCCTTCTGCTTCTGTTTCCCCGCGGGGTTTTTCTCCACGAACAGCTTCTCCCCCGTGAAGGGGTCTTTCTCCGTGTAATACATCACGCTGGCGTAGGTGGACGGCGTGGGGGTATAGACCTGGACCTGCTCGGGCAGGATGCCCAGTTCCTGGCTGGCGAATTTCCGCAACGCCTGCATGTCCGTCAGGGTACAGCCCGGATAGGCGGCGATCAGGTAGTAACTGAGGTATTGTTTCCTTTTAACGTCCGTCCCCAGCGCATCGAAGCGTTTTTTGAAAGCCAGCAATTGGTCGGTGTCGGGTTTGCGCATCCGCTTGAGGATTTCGGGCTGGGTGTGTTCCGGCGCGAGGCGGAGCTGACCGGAGACGTGATGCCGGACGAGTTCCCGCAGGTAGGCTTCGCCGTGTTCGGTGTCGGAAAGCACCAGGTCGTACCGTAAACCGGAGCCGACGAAGACTTTCTTCACACCGGGAACCTGGCGCAGGCGGCGCATCAGGTCGGTCTGCGGTTGATGATCCACGGGTAGAGATGAACAGATTTCGGGGAAGATGCAGCCCTTATCCTCACAGGCCCCGCGGCGCAGTTTGACCGGGCATTCGAAGCCGTACATATTGGCGGTCGGTGCGCTGAGGTCGGTGATGAAGCCGGTGAAACCGGGGAGGCGGGTGATCTGCTTCGCCTCCGCGAGGATCGAGTCCGCGCTGCGCCACTGGACGGTGCGGCCTTCGTGGACAGCTATGGCGCAGAAGTTACATTCGCCGTAACAGCCCCGGTGGGTGGGGATGGAGAAGCGGATCGTTTCCAATGCCTTGACCTTGCCCTGTCTGGCGTAGTAGGGGTGCTGGTCTCGCTCGTAGTCAAGGCCGTAGACGTGATCCAAAGCTTCCTGGCTCAGGTTCGGGTAAGGTGGGTTTTGGATTAGGTAGCGGTCGCCGTGCAGTTGGGCCAAGCCCTTGGCGGTGAGCGGGTCGTTGTTGTGATAGAAAGTGTGAAACATGGCGGTGAAGGCGTCCTTGTCCTCCCGGACGATTTCGTACGATGGGAGTTCGATATAGCCTTCCGGCTTTTCTTTGGCGTTATAACACAAGCCGCGGATGGATGTCGGGTCTTCGCCGCGCTCAAGAGCGCGGGCCAGGTCAATGACCGCGCCTTCGGCCATGCCGTAAAGCAGATAATCGGCTTTGGCGTCGAAGAGGGCAGAGCGGCGGATCTTGTTCGTCCAGAAGTCGTAATGGGCGGTCCGGCGCAGGGAGGCTTCCACGCCGCCCAACCCGATCGGGACAGTATCCTTGAAGTAGCGGCGGATCAGGTTTGCATAGACCAACGTGGCGCGGTTAGGGCGTTTGGTATTTTTC
>DPKV01000007.1 GCA_003542325.1 Anaerolineaceae bacterium | reverse complement strand
TTTTATTCAATCATAGGAATTATGGGATTGTTTGTGAGGCCATTCCCCCACTATTTTCCTGATCCCAACAGATATTCTGAATAAGCGCCTTTCCAGGGCTCGCCCATGCGGTGGCGGTCGCTGACCCTGATCTGATTGAATCGTCCCATGATCTCAACCATTAAACCTGCAACAGCGCTCCAATCTTCCAGCTTAAAGGCTTTGTCCAGTTTCGCTGCCAAAGGTTCGACCCATTGCCATTCCATTCGGTACTTATCCGCTTTAACCCAATAGCCCCGCTTTTCCCAGGCGATAACGGATTTATCAATCCCCTCTGTTATCTCTCGAAGCGCCAGAATGATGAAAGCAACCATATCTTTTGTTCCCGCATCAGGCTCCTGTTGCCGCATAAAGGTTCTTATTGCAATCACGATAGCTTTACTGAAGTGCGTTCTCTCTTTACCAGGCGTAGTTGTTTTTACGATACGGGTCACTCAACCTCCTGCAAGCATCTATAGTGGTGGTAATGCGGTCTATCTTTTCGAAGGCAAATTATACCCGACCTTCCTCAAGCGTCTATATCCATATTGACGACCAGAATCGCCTCGCTTATAATTCCCTTGCTGAGATGCCGGGGAAGTGCTGGAATTGGCAGANNACAGGCGTGACTTAGGATCACGTGCAGCAATGCGTGAGGGTTCGAGCCCCTCCTTCCCCACAAACCCAACCACCTCCACTCAGGTTCCTGTAAAACGACATGGTGAAATATTCAAGTGAAATTGTTATAATATGAGCAGGTTCTAGGTTCCTATTTCATGTAAACAGGCTGGATATTTTCATATAGTATAAATATATACTTATTAATTCGACGGGGTGTGGCCATGACTTCATTAATCTCCACTATAGTCTGTAACAGAAATAAAGAAATTTTATTGGTATTTTCCGATGGCCTGGCATTATTTACCCACGGGAACGCGACAGTCCTTGAAGATATTTTTATTAACGATTCAAAAATTAAGCTTAATCTTTTATTTGAGAAGGCTGAACTCAACAAATCGGCACTCAATTGGGAGTTGTTCACAACCCCACTGGAGCCGGTCACTTCCGTTTATTGTTCAGTATTAACCTGGCTGGGAAAAGTAATCGTCCGGTTCTCGAACCAGCCCCTTCCTTCATTCTTTTTCGACCTGGTCATTGATAATGAAAAACCGGCTGCGTTGTTTTTTCCGTTCCAATCCAAAGATGACCCTGAGGAGAGGTCAGTTGGATATACGTATTTAACAACAGAATTAAACTATATCCAGCGTGAACTCCAGCGAAAGAATGTCCAAATTGAGGAATTGAATGAAAAACTGGAAATTCTAGCCAATATTGATCCCCAAACAGGCCTGTACAACCGCCGTGCCATCGTAAACCGGGTGAAAATGGAACTTATCAGAGCGATGCGCGAGAAAAAGCTGTTAGGCCTCGCAGTTGTTGATATCGACCATTTACAGGAGATTAACGATAAATTTGGACATCCCGTGGGAGACAAGTGTCTTAAATTCACGGCAAATGTCCTCAATGACTCCATCAGAGAATACGATGCCGTCGGGAGAATTGACGTGGATGAGTTCCTGATCGTATTTTCGACCAATTCACTCTCGCAATTTACAGCAATTCTGGAGCGCTTGCACCACAATCTTACATCAAGCAGCATCCCTATTGATAAGGATGCCTCTTTTACTCTCAGGGCTTCGATTGGGAGCGTTTGGATGACTTCCGTGAATCCTGATATTCAAATCGAAGATTTACTCAGTCAGGCGGAAAGACTACTGATGAAATCCAAATCTTCAGGCGGGAATCAAATAACATCAGGGGAATTGGGTCAGATTGATTAACAAGGTATACTTCATTTATTATTGAACTATTAATCTAAATGGAACTTCGGGGGTTCTGAAAGCGTTATATGGTAACGTAAGGTAAAATTTAGCTGATACCAAGATAAAAAAACAACCCATTAAAAACATAGGACGGTATACATGGCAAACCCGGACGAGACCCAACCTATTCGCCACAAAAAACAAAATAAAGCATTACTTGTCGTAATATCCATAATCGTGGGTGGATTAATCATCGCCTGTGGAGTGTATTTCTTCTGGCTGAGACCCCTCCTGAACACGCCTTTGGGAGACCCATTTGATTCCACGTTAGAAAATAGCGCTGAGGTTGTTTCAACAGGACAAAACGCAGAAAAGGGGACAATAGGTTCAAACAACGCAGTTTGTGGAGATGAAGATGAGTGGCTAGTGTTGGTGGTAGGAATCGATTATCGGGAAGGTGACTATCTATACGGCCTGGCCGATGCGATTCGGATTGTCCGGGTTGACTTCACAAAACCTGAATTAAATGTGGTCGCCCTGCCCCGCGCATTATTCATTGAAAATCCAGGACCGAGGTTGGATGTGGATACCCCGATATTGCTCAACCAATCATATTTCTTTGGCACGTCAGGTATGGGACATTTCTCTGGGTCCGGTTATGGCGCAGGCGCCCTGGCAGAAACGCTCCAAATCAATTTTGATATTGGAATTGATCATTACCTTGTTGTTGATTTTGCTGCATTCAAGAATTTCATCTATCTAATCGGCGGTGTGCAAATTAATCTTCCTGAGCCAATCTATATTACAGAATCTGAAGGCCCATACTTCCCAGCCGGTGTCCAGATATTGGATGGCGAAAAAGCATTACAGTTTGCCCGGGCAAGGGCCTATTCCTCGGATAATATCCGCATAAACAACCAGACGCTCCTGCTTCAGGCAATCTTCCAACGACTTCAGGACCCTGAGGTCTTAAAATACCTTCCGGACCTTTTGGACAGTATTTCGAATATGATATTGACAGACGTTTCCTTAGCCGACATGCAAACCGCAATTTGCCTTGTGGATAAGCTCAGTTCTGATTCGATTAATTTCTATAACCCTGATTCTGATTTGATAGAAACAGGCAGAGAATTCATTCCATCCATGGGTAAAGAAATGGATATTTTCTATTGGGATCAAGCGTTGACTGACTGGATTAAAGCTTCACTTTGGGTCGAATAAACCTTCCAATATTCCCCAGCCGCTTCCCTGAAAATGACGGCTGGGGGTTAATCCTTTCACATAAAAAACCAATCCCCTGATATTAATAGAATTTATATATTTAATATGGTAAAATCCGCACGGATAACAAAACCCGTATATTCTACGGGATTTTCTATCATTTTAAATCATATTTTAGAAGGAACGTACATTGAATATCGAAAAAACCATCCAAGAGGATCGCCAGGCTAAACTCACTGTTGATTATACCAACCTGGAGTTTGAAAGTTTCAAACATCGCGCCGCGCGTCGGATCGCAAAAGACACAAAAATTCCCGGGTTCCGTCCCGGGAAAGCACCCTACAATGTCATTTTAAACCGTTATGGCGAAGCTGCTATCATTCAAGAAGCTATCGACATTCTTCTGGATGATGATTATGCAAAGATTCTTGATCAGGCAGAAATCAAACCCTCCGGTGTGGGCAGCCTCGAAACAATCGAATCATTTGACCCACCAAAATTCGTTTTTATGGTTCCCCTTGAACCAGAAATCGAACTGAATGATTACAAGGAAATGCGAAAAAAATATGAACCTGACGAGTTTGATACCGCCCAGGTTGATGAGTTTATCGAGAATTTGCGCCGTAATGCAGCCACGATCATTCCTGCTGAGCACCCCGCTGAAGTGGGAAACCTGGTCTATTTCAACCTGAGCGGCGAATTCCTCAATCCGAAAGAGGACGAGGACGCTTCCATCACTGACAAGACTCCGCAACAAGTGATCATTCCCGCAGAAGGCGAAGGGTCAGAACGAGAATGGCCTTTCCCCGGGTTTGCCCAACAATTGCTTGGTGTTTCCGCCGGTGAGAGTAAGGAACTCCAGCATACGTACGCTGATGATGCGGAAGACGAAGATTATCGCGGCAAGACGGCCGTCTTTTCAGTTGATGTCCAGTCTGTTAAAGAACTGGAACTTCCCGAAGTGGATGAAGACTTTATAAAAAGCATGGGTGATTATGAATCTCCTGAAGCGTTCCGCGATTCGATTGAAGAACACCTGCGTAAGGACCAGCAGGAAGAATATGATAACAAGTTCTTCAATGACCTGCTGGCTGAGATCATCGAACAAGCAACGATTATCTATCCCCCGCAAATGCTGGAACATGAAGAAGAACATGTTCTTGACGATATCAAGAACCGTTTATCCAATCAGAAACTGGACTTTGAAACTTACCTAAAACTTCGTGAAACGGATGAAGAAACTTTCATCAAGGAAGAAGTTGAACCAGTCGCCAAACAACGCCTGGAACGCTCTCTTGTGGTTGATGAACTGATTGCAGCAGAAGGATTAAAGCTCGATCAGGAAATGTTAAAACAAAATATCAACCAGGTGATGGCAGAAGTTTATTACTCCGGCAACGTACAGGATATGCAAAAACAACTGGGACAGGATGATTTCTCGCGGGCGATCAGTATGGAAGGCGTCCAACGAACGATGAGCGCACAACTGCAGGAACGGCTCAAATTAATTGCCACCGGCCAACCCATCCCGGAAGATGAACCTGAAACAGATTCAGCCCCAGAAGACGCTGAGGAAAAGGAAGTTGTTGCCCAAGCCTCAGAGAATGAAGCAGAGGTCGAAACGGCAGATACACCCGAGGTTATTGAACCGGTTGATGAAGCTTCCGAACCTGAATCAGAACTGGAAGAAACCTCTGAAGAACTAATTCCAGAAGAAAAACAGAGGAATGATAATTAATCCAAAAAGAAGGAAAATATGAACAATAAAGAAATTTCTTCCGTAATCCCTATGGTTGTAGAAAGTTCTAGTCGCGGAGAGCGCGCCTACGATATTTATTCTCTCCTGCTGAAGAACCGGATCATCTTCCTGGGGTCAGAAATCAACGACCAGGTCGCAAACCTGGTGGTGGCTCAGTTACTCTATCTAAGTAGAGAAGACCCGGAAAGCGGCATTCAGATGTACATCAATTCCCCCGGTGGTCAGGTCTATTCCGGGATGGCGATTTATGACACCATGCGTATGATCCCCAACAAGATCAGCACCGTTGCCGTTGGCGTGGCCGCCAGTTTTGGTACCGTCCTGTTGGCTGCTGGCGAGAAGGGCCAGCGTTATGCCCTGCCACATGCCACGATCCACATGCACCAGCCACTCGGCGGCGCTCAGGGTCAGGCTTCGGATATTGAAATCCAGGCAAAAGAGATCCTTCGATTGAAAGAACGCTTGAATGCGATTCTTTCTGACGCCACGGGGCAGGATCTGGACACGATCATTCATGATACAGAGCGTGACTTTTTCATGAGCGCACAGGCGGCAGTTGAATATGGCCTGGTGGACAAGGTCCTTGAACCTCCCGCCTCGAAATAGATATTACGTCAAGTATGTACATGCCGGAATGCGAACGCCTTCCGGCATTTTTTAACAGGAGCAAGTTATGATTGCTGACTACCTCCCTCTAGTCAAAGGGTTGATCATTGATATGGATGGCGTTATTTGGCAAGACAACCAGCCAATTGGAGACCTGCCGGCTATATTTTCGAAGATTACTGCTGATGGGTTGAGTTATATTTTCGCGACCAATAATGCCACCCGGACTTTACCGGAATATCTTGAAAAACTCAGGCGTTTTGGGATCAAGGTGGAGACATGGCAGGTGATCACGGCAGCCATGGCGACAGGCATATATCTACGCGAAGCCTATCCTGAAGGATGTCGTGTCTTTTTGGTCGGACAACCCAGTCTGAAGCGCACACTCATGGACTATGGACTTCAGGTGGTGGACGAAACTGTCCAGGACGTCCAGGTCGTTGTCGGATCGGTTGATTATGATTTGTCGTATGAAAAATTGAAGCATGCCTCCCTGTTAATCCAGTCCGGTTGTCAGCTTATTGGCACCAATCCCGATAGGACGCTGCCGACACCAGAAGGCCTGGTGCCGGGTTCCGGCACAGTCATCGGTGCGCTTGAAATCGCGAGCGGCACCAAAGCCATTCTCATCGGAAAACCGAAGCCTTTGCTGTATCAAATGGCCCTTAAACAATTAGATTTACTTCCGGAAGAAACACTGGCAATCGGAGACCGGTTGGAAACGGATATTGCCGGTGCCCAGGCTGCCGGAATTCACACAGCGCTGGTTCTCAGTGGTGTATCCACTTTATCGCAAGCGAATGCCTTCAATCCGCCGCCTGAGATCATTTCGCGAGACCTGAAAGAGTTGATTTACTAATGGATAACCAGAAAGTTTTAATCCTCGATCTTAATAAATCTGCTTTGGAGAGTTGGATGGCATCGATCGACCAGCCAGCCTATCGGATGACGCAAATCTGGAAAGCGCTTTACCAGCAATATAAAAAAACACCTAAAGAGATTACCACCCTCCCCGCAAACCTGCGAAATGTCCTTGGTGAAACGTACGAATTCCAGGCGCTTGATCCAGTGCGCACGATTGAATCCGGCGACTATTTAACTATTAAAACGCTCTTTAAATTATGGGACGGCCAATTGATTGAGGCAGTTCTGATGTACTACGATCAACGACGCACCCTTTGTATCTCATCGCAGGCGGGTTGCGGGATGGGTTGCTCGTTCTGTGCGACGGGGCAGATGGGGTTCAAGCGCAATCTTTCCAGCGGTGAAATCCTGGCTCAGGTTCTTTATTATGCCCGGCTGCTGGCGGAAAAAGACGATCATGTAACCAATATTGTGGTGATGGGCATGGGAGAGCCGTTTCACAATTACGACAATGTCATGGAAGCTCTTGACCGGTTAAATGACCCTGAGGCGTTTGGCCTGGGCGCACGGCATATCACCCTCAGCACAGTGGGGTTGATTCCCAAGATCCGGCAGTTTGCCGACACCAACACTCAATTCAATCTGGCTATCAGCCTTCACACCGTGGATAACGTTTTACGTTCAAAGATGATGCCAGTCAATAAGAAATACCCGGTTGAAGATCTGTTAAACGCCTGTCGATATTATGTAAAAAAGACTAAAAGACGGATCACTTTTGAATATGCATTAATTGAGGGCATCAATGACTCAGACGCAGATGCCAAAGCCCTGGCGGATAGGCTCAGAGGCTTGTTATGCCACGTCAATTTAATTCCGCTGAATCCCACCCGTGGTTTTGCTAAACAGGGAACCCAGGAAGAACAGGTGAGAACTTTCGCCGCTGTACTGGATGAACACCATATTCCCTGTTCGGTCCGGCTCAGACGAGGGATCGAGATCCAGGCTGGCTGTGGTCAATTGGCAACAGAAGCCCAATCAGAATGATCACATCCCCCATGTTATAATCGTGCCGTGATGAGTGATAATAAAATTTTTTCTAAATGGCTTCAAGGCCTCGAGAAAACCCGCAAAGTCGCCTTTGGGCGAATTGCAAACTTCTTTGGGGCATCAGAAATAAATGACGACACCTGGGAAGAACTGGAAGCCCTTCTGATCCAGGCCGATCTGGGGTTGGACACAACGGAAGAAATCATTACAGCTATTAAGGAGAAAACCCGAACTGAAGGCCTGACTCAAATGGCTGAAATGGGAGCCGTTCTTCGATCTGAACTGCTGGCTAGACTGGAAACGCCCTCACTACCCGATTTCTCAGTTCAACCCACCGTGATTATGCTGGTTGGCGTTAACGGTTCCGGGAAAACGACATCAGCAGCCAAGCTGGCGCACAGCTTTCAGGAAAACGGGAACTCCGTTCTGTTGGTCGCAGCGGACACCTATCGGGCGGCTGCTATCGACCAGCTCCGGGTCTGGGCAGAAAGGGCGGCCGTTCCTCTGGTCACGGGGCAACCGGGTGGTGACCCGGGGGCAGCCGCATACGATGGCATTTCTGCTGCAATCGCTCGTAATATAGATATTGCCATTATCGATACAGCCGGCCGCCTGCATACCCGTTATAATCTGATGGAAGAGATCAAGAAAGTCCAGCGGGTCAGCGGCAAGGCACTGCCGGGCGCTCCACACGCCACCTGGCTGGTGCTGGACGCAACTACGGGTCAAAATGCCCTGCAACAGGCAAAAGCCTTTCAGGAAGCCGTACAGGTCGATGGCGTGATTTTAGCAAAACTGGATTCATCCGCGAAGGGCGGGATGGCGTTTGCCATCAAGGCGCAATTGGGTTTACCCATTATCTATGCCGGGCTGGGTGAAGGTATTGAAGACCTTAGACAATTTGACCCGGATGCATTTGTCAATGGCCTTATTGAAGGATAATTTGGAGGATTTATGGCAACTGATTTGGATACACGATTGAATGAAACCTACAAGAAACTCCTGAACCTCCAGGAGCATCTTTGACCTCGCTTCCAAGAAAGTGGAACTGATCCAGCTTGAAATTGAATCACAGAACCCAAAATTGTGGGATAACCGGGAACGCGCCCAACATATCATGATCCGGCAGGCGGATTTACGAAACGAAATTGATTCATACGAAGCCCTGAAAAAGCAAACCGAAGATACCCTTGAATTGCTTGAGATGGCAGATGGCTCGATGCTGGAAGAGTTGTCTTCGGAGATTGATAAACTCGAAAAAGCGATTGACCGGCTGGAGCTGGCAACCCTTCTCTCCGGCAAGTATGACCGGGGGAATGCACTGCTGGCCATCCACGCGGGTGCTGGGGGTACGGATTCCCAGGATTGGGCAGCCATGTTGGAACGCATGTACCTCCGCTGGACTGAACGACGCGCTTACAAAACTGAAATTCTGGATCGGACTGAAGGTGAAGAAGCGGGCATTAAAAGCGTCACAATTGGCGTCACCGGTCCCCTCGCCTATGGATATTTACGGCCTGAAAAAGGTGTTCACCGCCTGGTCCGGCTCTCACCGTTTGATGCTGCCCATCGCCGGCACACCTCATTTGCCCTTGTAGAGGTTCTGCCCGAAATGGGAGATATGAATGAAATCCATATCCCCCCAGAAGATATTAAAATCGATGTCTATAAATCTTCAGGTGCCGGCGGGCAGAATGTACAAAAGAACGCCACAGCAATTCGTCTGACCCACATCCCCACCGGCCTAGTTGTGACCTGCCAAAACGAACGATCCCAGGTTCAAAACAGGGAAAACGCGCTTCGTGTTCTGAAAGCGCGTCTATTGGAGATGAAACAGGAAGAACAGGCTGAGACGATCTCTGAGTTACGGGGTGAATACACCAAAGCGGAATGGGGCTCTCAGATCCGGTCTTATGTCCTGCACCCCTACCAATTGGTCAAAGACCATCGGACTGACTTTGAGGTTGGGAATACGCAGGCCGTTCTGGATGGTGATCTCGACCCATTTATCGAGGCCTTCCTCAGAAAAGTGGATTAACCTCAATCCAAAATTCTGGACAGATTTACCATTTCCATGCTGATTTGTTTCTTGTTTGCGACCACCTCTTCCAAAGGCGTGGTCGCAGTCTTATTATTCTTCAACCCGACCAAAACGCCATACTCTTCCCGGTCAATTGCTTCGATTGCACCGCAGCCAAACCGACTGGCCAGGATCCGGTCGAACGCGCCCGGTTCGCCACCGCGTTGCACGTGGCCGAGAATGGTCGCGCGGATTTTGAATCCCAAACGATCTTTGTGCTTTTCAAAATACTGGACCAAGGCTTCAGCGTTGTATTTTGCCCCTTCAGCCACAACAATAATCGCATGTTCTTTACCATGTTCATAAGCCAGGTTCAAGGTCTCTGCGACTTCCTCGGGGTCAGACTCAATCTCAGGCAGTAAGATATACTCTGCGCCACCGGCAATTCCTGCCGCCAACGCCAGGTAACCGCAATCTCTCCCCATGACTTCTATCAGAAAAGCCCGCTGATGTGAGGAAGCGGTCGTCTTTAGCCGGTCAATGGCTTCAAGCGCAATATTAAGGGCGGTATCGACACCAATGGTCATTTCAGAACCATAGAGATCATTGTCGATGGTAGAGGCAATCCCAACTACCGGATAGCCAAGCTTGTGGATCTCATTCGAGCCTGTTTGTGAACCGTTGCCGCCAATAACGACCAGTGCGTCTATGCCCATCTGTCGCAGGATCCGGATACCCTTACGGCGGCCTTCATCTGTTTTGAATTCCTCACAGCGTGCAGACCCAAGCATCGTGCCCCCTTTTTGAATAATCCCACCGACATCACGAGTTCCCAATTGATAAATGGTACCAGCGATAAGCCCGGCGTATCCATTTTTTATGCCATACATTTCCCATCCTTTTGCAACGCCACATCGGACCACTGCCCGGATGGCAGCATTCATTCCCGGTGCATCGCCTCCACTGGTCAGGACCGCGACTCGTTTCATGTTTGCCTCACTTTACTTGATAATAGCATTTATTTCTGCATATTATTATAACGCACGGATTAATCATATTATAATCAGAAAGGTTATTTAACCATTCCTTATTATAGATTTACAAAGGAAAGTGAACCATGAAAAAAAATGTTTACCGAATTTAAAGAATTCATCTCCCGCGGCAACGTCATCGACCTTGCCATTGGGATCATCATTGGGGCTGCGTTCAGCACCTTGGTTAATTCCATTGTCACAAACCTGTTAATGCCCCCCTTTGGTCTGCTGCTCGGCAATGTCAATTTTCAGGACCTTTTTATTGTATTGAAACAGGGAGAAACAACACTTCCAGCAGGGTCAACCTTACAAATGGCACGAGACGTGGGCGCCGTGACCTGGAATTATGGACAATTCATTACAGATCTGATCAGTTTCTTGCTATTAGCCCTGGGTGTCTTTCTTATTATTAAAGCGATCACGAAATTCAAGACCGCTGTTGTAAAACAACCGGGAGAAGAACCTGCTGAGCCGACAGAAAAGGAATGCCCTTTTTGTTTCACAATTATCCCAAATAAAGCGGTTCGCTGTCCGTATTGCACTTCCCAATTAGAAGATAGCAGGAAATCATGAATAAGGATATTCTCGTCACCTTGCTTGAGGATGATATTTTCTCCAGAAACTGGATGGCGCTGTTAATGGTCCGGGACTGGCGTACCCGGATGGTGGGTGAATTTGGCTCACGGGTGGAATTATGCCAATTCATTGAAAAGGGTTTTCAACCCTTTGATATCCTGATTTTGGATGTCGATTTGTTTGGTGAGGACTTCACCATTGCGGAGATTTGTGACGAACTGACCCAAAGGAAAAATAGTTCCCGGATTTTGCTGACCGGAATCAAACCGGAGGAAAGAATCGTTCGCCAACTTAATAATGAACGCGTTTGCGGCTATGTCCTGAAGCATGAGGTTGGGTATTCGTTAAGCTGGATCATCACTTTTGCCTTTGATGGGTCCTGGGTGTTCACACCAGGGACAATGGACTTAGCAGTGAAGATGAACGCCTCCCTGCCCTCCAACAAGCTTCTGGTTGATGGCCGAAAACAATTGCCAGGGTTCACAGACCATGAGGCTGAAGTTGCCCGGTTTGCTTTTATTTTTAGTCTCGGTCGGCGTGATTTGGCAGATGAATTGAAGATCTCGGAACAGTGGAGTTATGGTCTGGTTAGTGAACTATACGAAAAGATGGGATTAAGTGATATTTTATCCGGCGATGTGGACCTTTTCTCCTATATTGGAGAGAGCGAGATCATCCGGTCGCATTTCACGGAAATTATGGAACAATTAGGGACATCGAAAAAAGCCCGGGACCTTGAAACACTGGCGTATCACCTGATCACCATGCCGGAGATATTAGCATAATATTTTGTGGCTGAATAAAATAAAATCTGGGCTGCTCTAAGTTAATCAGCCCAGTTCTTTTTTTCTCTTTTTGCTCTTTAAGGTGAGCTTATTATCCTACGGTTCAACCACCCGACCCATGAAGAGAATTGTCCCGGTGGGCTCATGACGGATCAGGAACAGGAAGGGCCGGTCGATGATCAGAGAAATGGGTTCTTCCGGCATGGCGGATTTGATCCCCATGATAACGGCCGTCGCGGCGGCAGCTTCTGTACCGGATTCGTCCACCGTGATCGTGGCTTTATGAAGCACGCTGGTCACGTAGAGCTGGTCTTCTTCTGTAATACCGGAAAAATCGGCCGCATCCGGATCAAAGATTTCACCCATTCCCAGTTCAGCAAGAACATCATTCGCATTGGTCGCCATCTCGAAATCAAATTTCGGCATTTGCAGAGCCACCTGGTTGAATTGCATTTGTCCAATGATTGCTAGGAGATTGTCTGCATCTAGTATGGATTCAAAAGCTGTGAATTGTCCCTCGTCCGGGAGCAACACCAGCATGGAAAAGTCAGGGCTGAGGTATGGCAATGAAACAGCCTGAAACCCTTCGCCTTCCAGATAGGACAAACCGGTTCCACTCATTTTCATCATATCGACCGTCATCTCAGAACCATCCAGCAAGGTGAAATCTTCCTGAGAGGTTGCATTTTCAGTAAAGGGGTACATCCAGGAACCATTAAAATAGATGGCGTTTGCCAGGATAAGACGGGTCAGTTCATTGACAGCGCCCTCTGGGATCAGGTCTTTAATCTTATCCTCGGTCTCATCCGCCACCCATTCATTGACGGCTACTCGAGCGGCCTCGGGAGCGTGTTCGAAATCCACAGTGTACATACCGGCCCCGAAATAGCGCGCCAGGGTGTCCAGGAACTGTGTTTTTAGTTCAAAACCAGCCTGTCCCCAAAGTGAATTCGCTATATTCAGGGTGAATTCGCTGCCTTCCATTTCGTTGACTTCTGCATTTTCTGATTCTTCGAGAGCGAGAATTAGGGCGTTGAAAGCGGGATATACTTCTTCTTCAGGCAACGTCATCTGAAGCGCATTCATCATCACCTCTTCAGTGGTTGTCTCTGCGCCGGCCATGGCCATGCTGAGCGCCAGAGAAATACTGAAAGGCGAGAAGATGATATTGCCTTCATTTTCATGGAGCAGCGCATAGAAGGCAGAGGCAAAGGCTGTATTCCCTTCCGCCAACTCTGCTAATTGTTCCGCGTCAGCCTGGGGTAACGTCTCCATTGCCAGGTCTGATTTGACCAGACCGCTTTCCACCGGTGTAACCTCATTATTCGCATCAGTTGCCCCAGGTGTCTGTGTCTCCTTCACACTGCATGAAGACATCATGATAAGCGATATCAATACGATACCGACGATGAACTGTTTCATTTTTCCTCCAATTTTGGTTTGTTTTTCCATACCATAGACGCAGGCAAGGGTCAAATTGTTCCAAATTGAGCCAATCTAAGTGATTGATTTTGATTTGAGTATTACACGGGCTGGTGCACCTTCAGAACCATTGAGCAGCATGGGTAAACAAACCATTTCATAGGTTCCTTCAGGCACCTCGGTTAAATCAATGCCTTCCAACAACACGACTTCTTTCTCCAGAAGGATTTTATGAGGTGCTTCGGTCTCGTTGAAAGTCGCTATGGACAAGTAATCCATACCTACCAGTTCCATTCCCAGGTCTGCCAGGCATTGAGCTGCTGTGTGATCAAGACCCACAAAATCCTGTTGAAACGCATGGGAGCTGTTTGGCCAGAATACTGAATTACCGGTTCTGAATAGTACTTTCCGATCTTTCTTTAATGCAGTAAAAGCTGGATGCCTTTCTAGGATTTCTTTAGTGATGACAGGTATCTCATCGCCGATAACCATGACAAAAACCGTCCCCATCAGCTTCTGCAGGTCGATTTGTTCGATCGTTTTACCGTCATCCAGGAAATGCTTCGGCGCATCGATATGCGTACCGGTGTGGACGCTCATTCGGAGTGTAGAGACATTCGATTCCGCGCCTTGCGAAATGGCTGAAACCTGCCTTACTTCCACTTGTGGATCCCCCGGCCAGATAATCATATCGGACGAAATTGGAACTGTAATGTCATACAGTGTTGATACCATAATCCCTCGCAAAATTTGTTCTAGAACAAAGGTGGATCACATTCTCATTATACTTTGAGACACTAATGCGCAATTTGATAGGTCTTGATAGACATTTCCGATATAATTCGCTACTGTGAGGTTGAAAGGACCGTGATTTATGCGTGATGTCGCCATAATCGGCATTGGTCAAACCAAAATAGATGAACACTGGGACAAATCACTGCGGGAATTAGCCGGTGATGCTGCGCTTGCTGCCATGGCGGATGCTCAAATCAATCAGGTGGATGGCATCTATGTTGGCAATATGATGTCCGGCATTGCCAATCAGCAGGGCCAGCTCGGTGCAATGGTTTCGGATTGGATTGGACAGCGGTTTACGGAAGCATCGAAGATCGAATCGGCTTGCAGTTCAGGCAGTGCAGCATTCCGGATGGGCGCACTGGCTGTGGCCTCAGGTGAAGTCAATGTCGCCCTGGTCGTTGGCGTGGAAAAGATGACCGATTCCCCCAGCGATGAGATCACTGCCGGCCTGGCAACCGCTGCGGATGCGGACTGGGAAGTGGACCACGGGCTATCATTCGTGGCCCTGAATGCACTGATTATGAAACGGTATATGTTCGAATATGGTTGGGGAAGCATCGATTTTGCCCCCTTTGCCATCAACGCTCATGCCAACGCGGTTCACAACCCCTTTGCTCGGTTCAGAAACACAATCAATGAAGATATTTTCGTTAAATCAGCCATGATCTGCGACCCCATCAACCTGATGGATGCCTCCCCCATTGGGGACGGGGCAGCGGCTGCCATCCTGGTGCCGGTGGAATTGTTGAATGCCCAATCCCCAAGAATTGTTGTGGCTGCCTCTACCGCCGCGACGGATTCGATTGCCATACACGATCGCAAATCACCGCTTTGGTTGTCTGCCGCGGAAAAATCATCTAAAGAAGCTTACGCTCAGGCAGGTATTCAAGCGGAAGACATTGATGTTTTTGAGTACCACGACGCCTTCACCATCATGGCTGCTTTATCACTGGAGGCTAACGGTTTCGCTGAACCCGGAAAGGGTCCTGCACTTGCCAAAGAAGGCGAAATCTCGCTTCATGGTAAAATCCCTGTTGCAACCCGGGGAGGTTTAAAAGCCCGGGGGCATCCTGTTGGTGCCACAGGCATGTATCAAATTGCGGAGGTTGTCCAGCAATTACGCGGTGAAGCGGGTGAAACCCAGATAACTGATCCGGAGTTTGGTATGGCCCAGAATATTGGGGGCAGCGGGTCAAATATCGTCACCCATATCTTAAAGAGAGTTGGGTAGTACCCTTAACGATAGCCGCCTATTGGCGATCCATTTCAAAAGCGTAGAGCCGCCTTCAACAGCGGCCCTACGTGATTTTTGTCCCCAGTGGCATTATAATTTACTCACCGTATCAAAATTATTGACCAGAGGATGGGTACTCCATGTTTGAGTTTCACGTTTCCAGAATCGCCAGAGAAAAGTATGAATTTGACCAGACCCTGTTTTCATTCAATGGGAATGTGATCTTCGCAGACTTCCTGGCGGTCCGGACTTTTACCCAAAGGATTAACGGGAATCGTGACCTGGTAAGTTATCCAGAGCAGGCTGTCCGTGCGGGAGATATCAACGCCATTGGCCTGATCGATGAGATATTTCACCTGATCTTTTCTCTATATCGGAAACAAATCAATCCAAAAATTATGCAAGAAGCCTACGCGGTGTTGGAAACCACCTTTGGCCAACGCGTGCTGTCGAATGTCCTGACTCGATTTACAGCGGAATTTCCACCTGTAGATGTTTATTCAGGAAGATTATCGGTGCAGGAATTTCTGGCCAGCGAGACTGATGGCATGCCCCATACCCTCATCGCACTGGAAGAGATCGTCATGTTGTGGGTAACAAATAAGAACCCGGGAGTCTCCCCCTTCTTAGAACTTTTCGATGATACCTTCCTGACCCAGGAGACGGTTTACCGGCAGGTCATGGAAACTCTTCAAAATTTCTTCTTCGTTCAGGAGAAATTCGGTCCTGATAATCAGGACCTGCTCACGATGCTTCGCAGTCCCGCGATAGCAGAGCCATATTCGCTGTCCGGTCAACTGGAATTTATCCGCACCAAGTGGGGTGCATTGATTGGAGATTACCTGTATCGCTTATTAAATTCGCTGGACCTGATCAATGAGGAAAAAAAGGCAATCTGGGCGGGCCCCGGCCCAACACTTGTGCCCAATTTTGACATCAGTGAAATGGAAGATGATGAAAATTTCTCGCTGGACAGCCATTGGATGCCGCGGACGGTTATGGTCGCCAAAAACAGCTATGTCTGGCTGTATCAGCTCTCATTGGCGTATTACAGAGACATCAAGCATCTGGATCAGATCCCGGATGAGGAATTGGATAAACTGGCCGCCTGGGGGTTCAATGGCCTTTGGTTGATCGGGGTCTGGGAACGCAGCGGAGCATCCAAAACCATCAAACAGCTTTGCGGCAACCCTGACGCGGTCGCGTCCGCTTATTCCTTGCGAAATTATGGAATCGCCGTGGACCTGGGCGGCGAGGCTGCTTTTGAGAATTTACGGAACCGCGCCTGGCAGCGTGGAATCCGTTTGGCAAGTGATATGGTTCCAAACCACATGGGGATCGACTCGGATTGGGTTCTCCATCATCCGGATTGGTTTCTTTCTGTGCCCTACAGTCCATTCCCTGCCTATTCTTTCAACGGGACCAATCTGAGTCCCGATGACCACATCGGAATTTATATCGAAGATCATTACTATGATCGCACGGACGCCGCTGTCGTATTCAAACGGGTAGATTTCCAATCCGGTGACACGCGTTTTATTTACCATGGGAATGACGGGACCAGTATGCCCTGGAACGACACCGCCCAGTTGGATTATCTCAATACCGAAGTGCGTGAAGCAGTGATCCAGACCATTTTGCATGTTGCTCGCAAGTTTCCTATCATCCGGTTCGATGCTGCGATGACTCTGGCGAAGAAACATTATCAGCGTTTGTGGTTCCCCGAACCCGGGACTGGCGGTGCAATTCCCAGCCGTGCTGAACGCGGGCTGACCAAAGAGCAATTTGATAAGGTCTTTCCAATCGAGTTCTGGCGGGAGGTTGTCGACCGGGTGGCACAGGAAGTCCCGGAAACCCTGCTGCTGGCTGAGGCTTTCTGGCTGATGGAAGGATACTTCGTGCGCACCCTCGGCATGCATCGGGTATATAACAGCGCTTTCATGAACATGCTGCGTAACGAGGAAAACGTGAAGTATCGGCAATTGATTAAAAATACCCTCGAGTTTGATCCTGAAATCCTCAAACGCTATGTCAACTTCATGAATAATCCCGATGAAAAAACAGCTGTAGATCAATTCGGAAAAGGGGATAAATACTTTGGAATTTGCATCTTAATGAGCACTCTTCCAGGTCTACCGATGTTTGGACATGGGCAATTTGAAGGTTTTTCCGAAAAATACGGAATGGAATACAAAAAGGCTTATTGGGATGAAAAAGAAGATCAAAATTTGATCAACAGGCACAAACAATTGGTTTCTCCCTTATTACACAGAAGAAATATTTTCTCAGAAGTAACAAATTTTCTTCTATATGACTTTCTAACTAAAGATAACTTAATAAATGAAGAAGTATTTGCATATTCAAATTTCAACCATAATCGAGCTTCACTGGTTATTTACAATAACAAATTTGCTAACACTCAAGGCTATATAAAAGAATCAGCAACCCGCATACTATTAAATGAGAATGGAAAAAGTGCTTACCGAACATTAAATTTAGGTGAGGGACTTCA
>DPKV01000210.1 GCA_003542325.1 Anaerolineaceae bacterium | reverse complement strand
CCTTAAACAAAATTGACCTGCCTTCGGCGAATCCGGAATTGGCAAAGCGCCAGTTGGCAGAGATTGATCTTGTGCCGGATGAGTGGGATGGCGACACCATGATCGTGCCTGTTTCTGCAAAGAAGATGCAGGGGCTGGATGACCTGATGGAAGCGATCCTGCTGGTGGCTGATAACAAAGAAATCAAGGCGAATCCCAACGGGCAGGTTCTGGGGACTGTCGTGGAAGCAGAACTGGATAAGACCCGCGGCTCTATGTCAACCTTACTGATTCAAAATGGCACCGTTGTCGTTGGGGATGCCATCCTGGCCGGTAAAGCTCATGGCCGGATCAAGGCCATGTTTGATTTCCGAGGGAACCGGATCCAGCAAGCCGGGCCTTCCACTCCGATTGTTGTTATGGGTTTAAATGATGTTCCACGAGCAGGTGATCTGTTCCGAAAAGTGGAATCCGAAAAAGAGGCCCGAGCAATCGTCGATGAAATTGAAAGCAACCAGGAGACCCAGTACGTGGTCCACAAAGCGACCCTGGAAGATCTCTTTGAAAAACTACAGGCCGGCGAAGAACAATCCCTTCGTTTAATCGTGAAGGCAGATGTTCAGGGTTCTTTGGAGCCTATCGTCAACTCTCTTAAGGAGCTTGGTGAAAAAACGCCTGAAGTGAGCATTAACATTCTGCACCAGGAAACCGGCAATATTACCGAGAGTGATGTGATGCTGGCGACTGCTTCTGATGCGATTGTGGTCGGTTTTGCCGTGGATGCGGACAATGCTGCAGAACGCCTGGCAGAAGCTGAAGGCATTTCCATTCGTCTTTACACGATCATTTACCGGCTGATTGAAGACATCGAAAAAGCCATCAAAGGGATGCTTGAGCCGGAAATGATTGAACGGACGATTGGCAAAGCAAATGTGCTGCAAGTCTTCACCGTTTCCAAATTCAGTTCCGCAGCCGGATGCAGGGTGATTGATGGTGAAATCCGAAGAAATGCGCATATCCGGGTTTTGCGGGATAGTGCGGTTGTCTTTGATGGTGACATCGGCTCACTAAAACGCGGCAAGGAAGATGTTCGTGAAGTCCGGGAGGGTTTTGAATGCGGTATCGCTTTGAAACAATTCCATGATTTTCGCGAAGGTGATCTTCTGGAATGCTATGTGATTGAACAATCAACTTTCTAGTCTTTAGTTGATAAAGGAAGAATTATGCCTACCGGAATACGACTTAAACGAATCCAGGACCAGATTCTCCAGGTGATAACCATTATTCTGGAGACCAAGGTCAATGATCCCCGCATCGCAGGCGCTTATGTGACCGATGTGTCGGTGGACCGGGAATTGGATTATGCGGATATTTACATATCCTCGCTGGCCGGATCGGAAAATGCGGATGAAATCCTGGAAGGACTCAGGAATGCTGCTGGTTTCATCCGGCATGCCCTGAGCCAGGAGGTGAAATTACGGGTGATGCCCAAACTGCGGTTCTTCTGGGATAATACACCTGAACGTGCGGATCGGTTGGAATCGCTTTTTTCAGAGATTCGGAACGAACGCGAAGCCAACGGAGAAACCCCTGTTCAAAAGCAGCACGATAATGTTGATGAGGAAATGAATGACGAAGAAAATTAATCAGGATGTGAAGGAACGCATCGCTGGGAGTGATAGCATCCTGCTTGTCTCACATGTGCGGCCAGACGCCGACGCAGTAGGGTCAGTCTTAGGATTCGGCCTTGCGCTCCAGGGAGCGGGCAAAACGGTTCAGATGGTATTGGAAGATGGTTCGGAAAATTTTAAATACCTGCCGCAATACGATACGATTCGCAGGCAGCCCGAAGGGGACTTCGACATGGTAATCGTCGTGGACTGTTCGGATCCGGATCGGGTGGGTCATGTTCTGGATAGTTATGGTAAACCTGACTTGGTGGTGGATCACCACAAGACGAACCTGCAATTTGGGGACTATAACATTGTTGAACCTGACCAGGCGGCGACTGCGGCAATTCTATATGACTATCTTCCTTCCTGGGGGCTGCCCTTCACGCCTGAAGTCGCCACCTGTCTGCTTACGGGCATTGTCGGTGATACGATTGGGTTCCGCACCTCAAATGTGGATTCCTTGCTAATGCGCCGGGCAGCGGCTTTGATGGATTTAGGTGCTGACCTTAACAATATCTATCGTGAAGAATTGGTACTGAAGTCATTCACTGCGGCACGGTATTGGGGCGCTGGCCTCAGCCGTCTGGAATGTGATGAAGGTCTGGTATGGGCTAGCTTAACCCTTGCTGATCGTGAAAAAATCGGGTATGCTGGAAATGATGATGCCGATTTGGTCAATGTGCTTTCATCGGTCAGGGAGGCCGAAATTGCACTTATTTTCATCGAACAACCACAGAATCAAGTAAAAGTCAGTTGGAGAGCACGGCCAGGTTATGATGTCTCAGGTCTCGCATTCAGTTTCGGCGGTGGAGGTCATGCAGCCGCGGCAGGTGCAGACATTGATGGAAACCTCAACGAGGTGATGCAACGTGTTATTATTGAGACAAAAGCATATTTACAAAATATTATCTAATTTAGGAGAAAGAAAAATTATCCCATGGGGAGTAATGAGAGCTTATGAGTGAACAAGAATTTGATGTAAAGAATGCTGTCTCAGGGGTATTGGTTATTGATAAACCGGTTGGGATGACATCCCATGATGTGGTCCAAATTGTCCGCCGTGGAACGGGGATTCGGCGGGCAGGTCACACTGGAACACTGGACCCGCGCGCCTCCGGCGTGCTGGTTGTTCTTGTAGGTCCTGCAGTCCGTTTGAGTGAGTATGTTTCCGCTTCTGACAAACGTTATCAGGCGATCATCCGCCTGGGTGAAAGCACGGATACTTACGATGCTGATGGTGAAATCACCCGACGGTCACCGGTTGATATCTCAGCGGAACAAATTGAGGAAGCATTAACCCAATTTGAAGGCACGGTGGAGCAAATTCCTCCCGCCTATTCTGCAAAACGGATCAATGGCCAAAAAGCCTATGAGCTGGCGCGTAATGGTGAAGAGGTTGAGCTGGAACCCAAAGAAATTGATGTGTACCATCTCGAACTTCTTGAATGGGATTCGCCGGAAGCGATTGTGGACGTGTATTGCTCCTCCGGAACTTATGTCCGCTCATTGGCAAATGATCTGGGTGAAGCCCTGGGTTGCGGCGGTCATCTGGTCGGTCTGCGCCGTACCAAGAGTGGTGAGTTCGCATTGCGGGACGCTGTCCAACTGCGAAAATTGCAGGAAGCTTTCGACAATGGGGATTGGTATAAATACCTGATCCCGGCTGCGGAGGCACTGGGTGATTGGCCTTCGCGGGAATTGACCTTTGAAGAGGTGGACCTTGTCCGTCATGGCCATCGGGTTCCTGCCATTGGCGTACCTGATGACGCAGACAACTGGGTTCGGGCGATCAGCCAGCAGGGCGAATTGGTTGCACTGTTGGAATATTTGCCCGAGGAAAATGAGTGGCAACCCCGGAAAGTGTTCTTTTCATAATAATTTTTATGACCACAAATCGGATTTGATATAAATGCCCTTTCTTCATTCATTGAGGGAGGGGTAATTTTCTGATAGAATGCGTTCAACTGAAATGACCGATACTGCTTACCACGAAGTAAAAACATGCCCATTTTACAAGCTGTCACCTTTGCCCTATGAAAACGCATGCGTTACCGTCGGGAACTTTGATGGCGTCCATCTGGGGCATCAGGCGATTATCAAACGCATGGTCAGCGAAGCACAAGCCCGGAATCGACCGGTTTTGGTGATCACTTTCTACCCGGACCCGGCTGACTTCTTTCAGCAGGGCACATCGGTGAATTATCTTTCCAGCCCGAGAGAAAAAGAGGATTTTTTATTGTCATTGGGTGTGGATAAGGTCATCACGTTTGAATTCGACCAGGAATTTGCAGGTCTTTCTCCGGAAGTGTTCCTTAAGGGATTAAAAGAAAATTGCGGTTTGCAGACTCTGGTGGTTGGTCATGATTTTGCTTTGGGAAAGAATCGGACTGGAACCATTCCGGTCATTGAAGCGCTCGGAGAAACTCTATCCTTCTCAGTGACGATCATTCCACCGGTTGAATCAGGTGAAAAAGAAATCTCATCCACCCGGATCAGGCGATTACTGGATGAGGGGGATGTCGCTGAAGCAGCAAAGCTTCTGGGCCGGCCATATTCAATTGACGGGGTTGTGACGCACGGTTCCGATCGCGGCGCAAAAATGGGACTGCCGACTGCCAATCTCGAGCAGTGGCGTAAAAAGAAGCTCCCGGCGGTCGGTGTGTATGCCACCCTGGTGGAATTGAACGGAAGGACCTACCAGGGAATCACGAATATCGGGTATCGCCCGACATTTGAAAAGCAGGACACACCCAATATGGAAACGCATATCCTGGATTTTGATGGTAATATCTATGGCGAAAGATTGGTTCTGAATTTCTTTGAGAAGATCAGAGACGAACAGAAATTCGCCGGCGTTGCGGAATTTCTTGCTCAAATTGAGCGTGATAAAAACACTGCCCGAAGGATCTTCACCCATGACAAATCCTAGACGTATTTACCTTCTCAGCCCAAAAGCCTATAGCCCTGAGACGATTGCGGTCACCTTCGCAAAAACATCACGGTCCCCCCGGCCGTTTGATGAGATCGCGGCTGAGTTGAATGACGACCGCTCAGCCAGGTTTCATGAGAAGTGGGTTGTGGGGTATGGGCATAGTTCGGTTGCAGAACATGCCGTCCTGCATCTCGCATTGGAAAACATTTCCCGGCTGGCGATTGAAACGATAGAGGGGAATCGGTTGGCGTCTTATACTGAGAAATCCACCCGTTATCAACAGTGGAACGACGACGCATTCTACTTTCCCCAGGAACTTGCCGGTCATCCTCTTGCCAAGAAATTCATTGTTACCTGTAAACATCTATTTACCACATACCAGGCATGCATCCCCAGGGTGCAGGATTGGCTGCGGAAGACAATGCCCAGGGATGAGGGAGAATCCGAAAACGCTTACTCCCGGCGGATTGCGCCGGCCTCGGTGGATATCTGCCGCTTTCTCCTGCCCGCTGCTTCTCTGGCAAATGTGGGTGTGACCATCAACGCCCGTGCGCTGGAGTATGCGATTTGTAAAATGCTCAGCTCACCATTGGTTGAAGTCCGGCAAATTGGTGAGCAGGTGCGTGAGGCCGGTCAAAAAGAAACACCAACATTAATCAAGTATGCCGACTGTAACCCATACCTCGTCCAGACTCGCAAAGAAATGACGCAAAGGAGTAAGGGTATCCCGAAGGGAAGTTCGGGAACGAATTTCCGGCTTTGGTCATACGACCCGGATGGAGAGAATAAAATTCTGGCAGCCGTATTGTTCCGCTTCAGCAGTGACCGCAGTTATGAAGATTGTCTGGATTTTGTGAACCAACTCGGTTCCGTAGAGAAAACAGCTTTGTTGGATAGCCTTTTAAGTGAGCGGGGGCGGTTCGATCAGCCTTTACGTGAATTGGAATATGCCCAGATGACCTTTGAAATCGAGATGGATCAGGGCGCTTATTTTGAGTTCAAGCGTCACAGGATGATGACCCAGACCGTACAACCACTTACCGCTTCACTCGGATTTGCGATCCCCAGAGGGATGGTCGGCGCCGGTTGTGAGGAGGTGTATTTGGATGCCATGCGGCAAGCTGCCGGTTTGTATGATGAGTTGGGGGCTTGGAACCCTGATGTGGCTGGTTATATTGTTCCGAATGGGTTCAACCGACGGGTGTTGATGACCATGAACCTGAGGCAGGCTTTTCATTTCTGCCAGCTCAGGGCTGCTGAGAACGCCCATTTTTCGATCCGGTTGGTCGCCCTGAAAATGCGGGAAGCCTTGTTACAGGTTTACCCATCATTGACAAAATTCATGTTTATTCCTGAAAGGGATTCCTGGCAGAACATTGAGGAAACGCATTTCTCTTCATTGAAGACAGCATAATCCCCCAATATCTGAACAAATTAAAGTTGATGAAACCTATGTTGAGGATAATTTCCGAGTACTGGTTAAAAGGAAAATTTGGTTCTATGTTTAGTCTGCAATCCATAAAGGTGTTTGATTCGGAGAGAATATGGTTTTCTTGTTAATCCTGGCTTTCCTGCCGATCTGGATTATGGTGGGGAACAACGAGCGGGAACCGAACTGGCGGTTGGCGCTGATCCAGGCCCTGATCGTGTGGGGTGCGTATGCGGTCCTGGGGACTGAGATACTAAGCTTGTTCTCCTTCATCACCCGAAGCGCGTTGGTGATAATGTGGGCGTTCCCGATTGTTGTGGGAATGATCTGGGGCTGGTTTTGGCTGCGGAAGGGAAAAGCTTTACGCCTGCCGATCGTCTATCATCAGGATTCCCGGACGGGCAACATTTTGGATCTGCTATTAATCCTGATCTTGATTGTGTCGGCTGTCGTCGCGGTCATTTCGCCGCCTAACTCCAGCAATGCTGTAATCTCTCGGATGAGCCGGATTGCACATTGGGCGCAGAACCAAAGTCTGGCCCATTATGCGACCGGGATTGAGACTCAAAATAGTAATGCCCCCGGAGCCGAAATCCTGGAATTGAACTTTTATGTCCTCGCCGGCAATGACCGGACCGTTAACCTCGTTGCCTGGATCGCTTTTGCCGGGATGGCGGCTGCTGCTGCGAGCCTGGCTGAAGTTTTGGGAGCATCGCTAAACGGTCAACGAATGGCTGCCATTTTTTCAGCGACCATTCCGGTCGCGATCACTCAGGCCACCAGTTCACTTAATGATGTCGTCGTGAGTTTTTGGATTGTCAGCGCTGTGTTAATGTTGTTGACCTATGCCCGCAGCTCGGCAAAACCGCTTAACCTGGTTCTGGGTGCAACTGCCGCGGCGTTGTCCATTGTTACCAGGGCGACAGCGTTTCTCTTTCTTTGGCCGTTTGCATTATATATGATTGTTGTGTTATTGCACCGAAAAGGGCTGCCAAAAATGCTGTTATGGGCGTTGATCGCGGTTGTCATCATGGGAGCGGTCAATGGGGGGTATTTCTGGCGTAACCAGGTTTCTTATGGGCAATTCTATCGACCGGTTGAATTGGAAAACCAAACCAATGGTGTTCGAAACTGGAAAGTGCTGGTCTCGAACCTGACCAGGAATGCCGCCTTACATGCGGACCTGCCTTTTCCACGCGCTGAAAATTGGCTGACACTCAATATTTTGAGACTTCATGAAGACCTGGGAATGTCTGAAAGCGATCCACTAACCACTGTGAATGACGCTTTCTACATTCCTACAATCAACACTTCTGAAAGGACAAGCGGGAATCCCCTTCACGCGATGTTGATCGTATTCAGTTTTGTGGTCATTATTGGGATGGTTGTTTTGGGAAAAGAAGACCCTGAAATCCTTGTCTATGCAGGCGCAATTTTCTTTTCTTTGCTCCTCTTCTGCTACCTGCTGAAATGGCAGCCCACCAATGGACAACTCCACCTGCCCTACTTTGTTTTGTTCGCGCCATTGGTTCCTATCTTCCTGGATAAGATAGCGAAGTTCCGATTTGAGACGTTGATCGCAGTCCTGTTATTGATTTACAGCGTCCCGTGGTTGCTTATGACAAGAGAACGGCCAGTGATCACCATTGGTGGTGTGACTTCCCCGATCAGTGTGTTGAGCGGCCAGCGGGAAGCGATTTATTTTGTCACCAATCCGGAAGACTACACGCCATACCTGTCGATCACGGAGATCATCCGGGATGCGGGGATAATGAGCGTGGGATTGGATTTGACTGTGGAAAGTGAGGAGTATCCCTTCTGGGTGCTGTTAGGCGCGCCTTCGGCTGATTTGCNNAATCGAATGGGTGGATTCCCAGACAAGGTCGAAAAACCTGCTGGATTCTGATTTTCTTCCCCAGGCAATTATCTGTGAGGATTGCTCTGCTGAGGAAATTGAGAGATATCGCGAAGATTATCAACAAATCGCGTATGATGGTTTTGATTTGTTTATAACGGATAGCGCTCATTGATCAGAATTACTTTGGAAGAGTACTTTGTGTCGTGAAAAATTGATTGTCTGTAAATAGGGTTCAAAAC
>DPKV01000065.1 GCA_003542325.1 Anaerolineaceae bacterium | reverse complement strand
TTTGATCGTTTTTACGGCGATGACGAAGCGGGATTCGGTGATCGGTTCAACCTCCACATGCCCCTGGACGTGATCGAGAACGACAACGAATTTGTCGTGAAAGCCGATATCGCCGGGATCAATCCTGAAGAGGTTGAGATCACCTACACCAACAACACCCTGACCCTCAAGGGCGAGGTGAAGGACGAACGTGAGGAAGGCCAGGAAAACAGCCGCTATCACGTGCGTGAACGCCGCTACGGCTCGTTCGTCCGGTCGATCTCCATGCCCGGGACGATTGATGTGGAAAACATCAAGGCCGACAGCGAAAACGGCGTCTTGGTGCTGCATCTCCCGAAAAAGGAAGAGGTTAAACCTAAACGAATTGAAGTGAAGGTCAATACGGGAAAGAACGTGATTGAAGGTAAATCCAAATAACTCAATCACCTGACAGATCAAACGAAACTCCGGGTTTTTTGAAAAAACCCGGAGTTTTCAATTAATTCAACCGGGAAGTAACAATGCTGAAACCTGTCTTCACTCCACCGGCGCCAGCCGAATCTCGTAAAGCCTCGGCCAGCGTTTCCCTGTTACAAACAAGCGGTCAGTTTCGGGATCATACGCGATGCCATTCAGTACATTGGTTGTATAAGTCCGTTCTTCTTCCGGCAAGAGGCCTCCCAAGTCAATCCAGCCTTTCACCGCGCCGGTCTCCGGGTCAATCCGCACGATGGTATCCGTCTGCCAGATATTGGCAAAAATTTCACCCTGGATATACTCAAGCTCATTCAGCATGGTGACTGGCGCATCTTCATCCAAAACGTCCACCGTGGAAAGGATTGCATAAGTCTCCGGGTCAAGGAAGAACAAGGTCGCCGACCCATCACTCATGATCAGGTTTTCCCCGTCCTGGGTCAGGCCCCATCCCTCCGTCTCGTAGTAAAATTGCGTCAGGTGGGAGAAGTCATCCCGGTTATAGACATAACCGATCCCCTCCCGCCAGGTCAACTGCACCAGGGTCTCCTCCCAATCGGTCAACCCTTCGCCAAAGACCTCATCCGGCAGAAACACCATCCGCTGGACTTCTCCCGTCTCAAGAGTCACCATCCGCAGACTGGATTCGCCATACAGTCCCGTGCTCTCATAAAGAACGCCATCCAGAAAAATTAATCCCTGGGTAAAGGAATCCGGGTCATGCGGGAATGCATTCACGACCTCATAGGTCATTTGCTGTTCCAAAACCAGGGGGATGGACGAAACCACCCGGTCGGGTTGCGATAAGGCCAGCACAAGGACGACACCCAAAATGACCAGCACCATCACCAGGGCAATGGAGATAATGAGAAATACTCGAGATTTCGGTTTACTCTTCTGTGCCATTTACGTCCTCACGGCTAAAGAGAGCACACATCTCAATCAAGATAGAGTTCGATAAACCTTAGCAGTTCATCCAGAGGATTGGGGGTCACTCCCGGACTGATCAAACTCATTCCATGGGCAGTACCCTCGTATTCCGTCGCCAAATAGAACTGCCCGTCAGCTTCCTGGCAGGCTGCGGCGGATCCGCTGTCGCCGGCGCTGTATAAGCACCAGGCCGGCCGCGGGAGCAGTTCATTTTCCAGCAGCGCGACTTCGTCGGCATAAGGCACCGTCAGGTAACCGCCCGGTGAAAGGGAAAAAGCGCCCAGGCAGCCGCCCAATTCGGAATTATAGAAGTGACACCCATAAGCCGCCCCATCCGCGCCGATACTTGCGCCAATGGTCAGCACCCTGGAGAGATCAACGTTCTCAATACCGATGATCTGGAGCATGGCGGCTTCCACATCCAGCTTCCAGCCTTCCCGGTCAAACGACTGACAGCCGCCTTCGCAGCCGCGGAAGGTAAACGTGAAGACATTGAACGTGACATCTTCCAGAAGCACAGGAAACCAGGATGAATCCAACCAGGGGTCCCCACCGGTTCCAAGGTCCGGTTGAAGGCCGCGGTTTTGCAGCCAGGCGGCAATCGCCTTCCAATCGGACTGATCGCCCGGGGCCCAATGCATCAGCACCAGCAGGGGGGCGTCTGTGGTTGCGGCCGGGTAAAAAGTGCCTTCCAATTCAGTCCCATCCGAGGCCGTGAAGGTCTGCGTGATCGGATCAACCGGTAAGGGATTGACATTGCTGTCTTCCACCTGAGGCACCGCAGTTGATGTCTCTTCCGCTTCCCCGCCCTCACCGGTATCTGCCGCCAAATCTTCAGTAGCAGCGGGTGGTTCTTCGGTAACGGCAACAGTTTCCGTTCCGGCTTTGCAAGCCGTTAACAGCAGGCTTAAACCGACCACAACGATCAACAACTTTATCAAGGCATTCTTCTTCACACTAATCATTGGCCCTCCATAACTGGCTATCCCAACAGCCCTGGTTTCAAGTTTTCTTACTTATTTCCAATATTATACCCTTTGCTGATATCAAAACCGGGATGGTGTTGGTGTTACAATATGCCTGCATAGATTACCTCATCAAATAAGCAAATGNNCATGGAATCTGTCATTGAACGTTTTCTCCGCTACATCCAGATCGACACCGAATCCGCCCGGAAATCGGACACCTTTCCCAGCACCCTCAAGCAGCTCGACCTTGCCAAACTACTGGTTCAGGAATTGCTGGGCCTGGGTTTGTCCGATGCAGCCATGGACGAGTACGGCTATGTGACCGCCACACTCCCCGCGAATATGGACGATTCGGGACTGCCCGTGGTGGGTTTCCTGGCGCACATGGACACCAGCCCCGATTTCTCCGGTGCAAATGTCAGCCCACAATTCATTGAACATTATGATGGCGGCAAGGTTGTCCTGAACGCCGAAAAAGGGATCGTCATGGACCCAGTGGAATTCCCGGACCTTTTGAAATACGTTGGGAAGACGCTCATCACGACCGACGGCACCACGCTGCTCGGGGCGGATGACAAAGCCGGCATAGCGGCAATCATGGCAGCAGTGGAGACACTCTTTGGGCATTCCGAAATCAAACATGGGACGATCAAGATCGGCTTCACACCGGACGAAGAGGTCGGCAGCGGCGTGGATCATTTCGACGTCGAGAAATTTGGCGCGGATTTCGCTTACACGGTGGACGGCGGCGAAGCCGGAGAAGTGCAATATGAGAACTTCAACGCTGCAGGTGCCGAGTTGACCATTCACGGCCGTAACGTCCACCCCGGCAAGGCGAAACTTAAAATGCGCAATGCCCTGCTGATCGGGATGGAGTTAAATGAAATTCTGCCCGTTTTCGAGCGGCCGGAATTCACCGATAAATATGAGGGCTTCTTTCACCTGTTCGAGTTCACCGGCACCGTGGAAGAAGCCGCCATGGCCTATATCATCCGCGACCACGACCGTGAGAAGTTCGAGGAGAAAAAACGCCTGATCCAGCAGGCGGTGGATTTTATCAATGCCAAATACGGCGCGCCTGTCATTGAATTAAAACTCGAAGACCAGTACTACAACATGCGTGAAATGGTGGAACCCCATCCTGAGATCATGGATATCGCTGTCCGGGCCATCCAGGCGGTTGGCCTCGAACCCATTATTGAGCCTGTGCGGGGCGGAACGGACGGCAGCCGTCTGTCCTATATGGGATTGCCTACGCCAAATATCTTCACAGGCGGACACTACGCCCACGGTAAATATGAGTTCATACCTACCTTCGCCCTCGAAAAAGCGGTGGAAACGCTTGTCAAAATCGCCCAACTGGCAGCGAAGAAATAGTCCTTCAATTCGTAATTTTTTCGTCATTGTGCAATCCTTTTCAACTGTTTTTCAGGCGGATTTGACCAAAATTATGCTATCCAACAACCCAGGAAAGAGCCAAAATGAACTCACGAGAACGCGTCCAAACAGCCCTTAACCATCAGATTCCCGACCGGGTGCCGCTGGATCTGGGCAGCGGACCGACCACGGGCATGCACGTCAGTTCCGTCTATAAACTGCGCCAGGCCCTGAAACTCGACCCATCCGGCACGCCCGTCAAGGTTGTTGAGCCTTATCAGATGCTGGGTGAGATTCAACCCGACCTGATGACAGCGCTGGGGGTGGATGTGGTCGGCCTCGGCAGTCCAAACACCATGTTCGGATACCCTTTGGCGGATTGGAAACCGTGGATCTTTTTCGATGGGACGCCGGTGCTGGTCCCGGGTGATTTCAATACCGAACCGGAGGCCAACGGGGATATCCTGATGTATCCTCAGGGTG
>DPKV01000221.1 GCA_003542325.1 Anaerolineaceae bacterium | reverse complement strand
ATTTCTGCATGCGATAGTCAATCAGCAACCCCATCCCCAGCCCTTCCCCTCACCGAGGGGAAGGGTGCCCGAAGGGCGGGAAAGGGTGATTTTTAGATAATAAAGAGTTCAATAAACTGAAACAAATGAATTTACGATTGCCCTGTTTCTAAAATGGATAAGGTGGGGAATATCAGGTCGAAGGTGCATCTTTCTCTGTTTGATAATCGCCGGGCTGGTTGGGATGCGTTTTCAGCCACATGGATTGCTGGACGCTTTCCGGTGTGACCAGGCCAATTAATGCTCTGTTATCAAGGACGGGTAAAACTCTGCTGGACCCAAATTGGGGCAATACATCTGTTAAAGGTGTATCCAGCGCCAGGCCTTTGGGTTCGACCCCAATGGCTGAATAGGACGGTGCACGGTTACCTACCCGCTGCAATGCGGCTTGAAGGTCGCTGCGCCGAATGAAACCCAGGAAATGTCCATTTGAAGTGACGGGCAGGGTATATTGGCCGGTCTGCATCATGAGCTGGAAGACGCTGTCCAGGGGCTGGTTGGCCTCCACCTGGTAGAACTGGCTCACGAGCGCATCCCGGACTGTCAGTCCATGCAAACCGGCTTTCAGCGAAGTGGATTGCGCTTCCGCACCGGCGCCATACCAGACGAACAGGGCGGTCAGGACCAGCCAGGGATTGATAAAAAATCCGGCGATCCCCATCACCACAGCGATGCCGCGGCCGACATTCGCAGCGATCCGGGTCGCTTTGACATGGTCCATCCGGATGGAAAGAAACGCCCGCAAGACCCGTCCGCCATCCATGGGGAAGGCTGGAATCAGGTTGAAGACCGCGAGGGTCAGGTTGGCCGAAAGGATTCGGACCCAGAAATTGTTCAGCAGGCTGGTCAGGTTCAAGGGCAGGGCGAATGTCCCTGCCAAAAGCAGGACGACGAATAATACGCCGCTGATGACCACGTTGACCAAAGGGCCAGCACCTGCGACTAAAAGTTCCTGTTTGGGTTCCTCAGGCATTTTCTCCAAACGCGCCAAACCGCCGATTGGCAGCAGGGTGATATCCTTTGTGGAGAAGCCAAATCTGCGGGCGACCAGGGCATGCCCCAATTCATGCAGGACAACACTAAGGAACAAAACCAGCACAAAAGCCAGTTCAAGCAGGACCGATTCGATTGAACCTCCCGCAGAGTACGCGGAAAATCCGATAAAGATGAGCAGTAACAGGAAGGTCAAATGGATCCTGACGTCAATACCGGCAATTTTTCCTATATTCCATGACCATTTCATACGCAACCTACCTTTAATCTTTTTTATCAATCTTTAGTTTAACCATAGGACGAAATTATTAGAATCTTATTGACGCGGTGTAAATTACTTGTAAACTGGGTGATGAAAACCACCACGGAAGGTGGATAAACTGGGTACAATTTACCTATATGAAGTCAGAAACCTGGTTACAGAAGCGTGAATACACGGAGGTTGAGTTAGGGCTGGCCCTGGCGATCCTGAAGGATGTGCAGCAGGGAGTGGCCTTGAATGTTGCCCAGCGGGAACACCCCAAGCCGGGCGGCGGGGGATTCATCCCCAAACATGCCCTGGTAGCCGTCTATTACGAACAGGTACGGCAAGGCGCGATGCCGGAGGATGAAGCCCTGTTAGGGAAGATCCGCATGAAACCGACCCGGACGCTTTCCGGCGTCACCACCGTGACCGTGTTGACCCGCTACCACCCCTGCCCGGGGGAGTGCATTTTCTGCCCCCAGGAAACACAGATGCCCAAGTCGTACCTCAGCGAGGAACCGGGCGCACGGCGGGGGCTGGAAAACAACTTTGATCCTTATGCCCAGGTGCATAACCGCATCCAGGCGTTGAAGGCTGTGGGACATCCCACCGACAAAATCGAACTCCTGATCCTGGGCGGGTCCTTCAGTGCGTACCCGCGGGAATACCAGGCCTGGTTTGTGCGCCGTTGTTTTGACGCCATGAACGACATCAACCCGGAGGATGATCCGGATTTTGAGTCGCTGGCCGAAGCGCAGGCCCGGAACGTTCATGCCGAACACCGGAATGTGGGCATGGTGATTGAGACCCGGCCGGACCTGGTGACACGGGAAGAGCTGACCTGGTATCGGACCCTGGGCGTCACCAAGCTTCAATTGGGGGCGCAAAGCCTGGATGACCGCATCCTGAAGCTCAACAAGCGCGGCCACACAGCCCAGGAAACGCTGGACGCCGTCGCCATGCTGCGTGCGGGTGGGTTTAAAGTCGTCCTGCACTGGATGCCGAATCTGTTGGGTGCAACGCCCGAATCCGACCGGGAGGATTTCACCCGGTTATGGGCGGAAGACGCCTACTGCCCGGATGAACTCAAGATTTACCCGACGCAGTTGCTGGAGGATACTGAATTGTATAAGGTCTGGCAGGAGGGGAAATATGAACCTTACACCGAAGAAACCCTGCTCAATCTGATTGCTGATCTCAAACCCTCCGTCCCGCGCTACTGCCGGATCAATCGCATTATTCGGGATATCCCCTCCACCTACGTTGTGGAAGGCAATAAGAACACCAGCCTGCGCCAGGATATTCAGCGGGAGATGGAAAAACGGGGTACCCAATGTGCGTGCATCCGCTGCCGGGAGGTCCGAAAGAAGAAAGTGACCTCCGAATCGGTATCCTTCCACGATCTCGTCTATCATCCCGCTCACGCTGAAGAGCATTTCCTTTCCTTCGACACACCGGACGACCATCTGGCCGGATTCCTGCGCTTATCACTACCGGAGGACACATCGGTCACCGGGTTGGATGATCTGGCAGGCGCGGCAATCATCCGGGAAGTGCATGTGTACGGACAGTCGCTGGAAGTGGGTGAGGAGCGGTCCGGGATTGCCCAGCACAGCGGTTTGGGGACCCGGCTGATCCGTGAAGCGGAACGTTTAGCAAAGGAAAAAGGCTTCAATCGGCTGGCGGTGATCGCTGCCGTGGGAACACGGGCGTACTATGCCGGGCGAGGATTTTTACAGGGTGAGCATTATATGGTAAAAGAACTATAGCCACTCGGTTTGGCTGAGTGCTATAATTTATGTGTCAAAGTTTGAAAATTCAAGGAGGTAAATATGTTTGATCCCTATAACACCCCTGCTGAGGAAATGGAACCGGCGCACAGCCTGGCAGAGCTGGACGATCTGGTCGTCGATGACGTGTTCAAGGCGGTCCTCCGCCGGGTCTATCTTTGGATGGCTTTGGGATTGCTGGTTACTACCGGAACCGCATTTGCCACCGCTTTCACACCTTTAGGTGCTTGGGTATTCAGTAATATCTATGTCTTCTTTGGGCTGTTCATCGGTGAACTGATCCTGGTTGGCGTCCTGAGCGCGGGGATCCAGAAATTACATCCCTCAATGGCCGGAGCGATGTTCTTTGTCTATGCGGCCATCAATGGGATGACGCTGTCCACGATCTTCCTGGTTTATGAACTGGGCAGTATCGGGATTGCTTTCTTTATTGCGGCCTGTATGTTCGGTGCGATGAGCCTGATTGGCTATTCGACCAGGAAGGACCTCACCCAATGGCGCAGTTTCCTGATGATGGGGCTGATCGGGTTGATTGTTGTTTCCGTCGTGAATATGTTCCTGGGAAGCGCCGGGATGGATTGGGTAATCTCGCTCGTTGGCGTCATGCTGTTCCTGGGGTTGACGGTCTATGACACCCAGAAGATCAAGCAGATGACCGTGATGAGCCTCCAGACGGGCGATGAAGCTGTCGCCAGCAAGATGGGAATCCTCGGCGCCCTGAGGCTGTATCTGGACTTCGTGAATATTTTCCTGTATCTGTTGCGGTTTTTTGGCCGACGCCGACGATAATCTAATAAAAGATAACCCCCCGGGATTTTAGAAATCCCCGGGGTTTTTTGTGTGGTATCAAACTAAATCCCCAGCAACCTGTAACCCCAATCCAACACCTGCATGATCCAGGGCTGGCAGGCGAGGGCGATCAGACCCATCACACCGCCGACAACCCACCCCACAAGGACATCGGACAGGTAGTGGACTCCGAGCGCAACCCGTGATAGCCCGACCCAGGGCGCCCACAAAAGAACAACAATGGCAAACCAGGGTGGACCAACGAAAAGCGCCAGAACAGCCAGCGCAGCGGAACGGGCTGCGTGGCCGGAGGGGAAAGAGTGCGGGTCGGTGATCCGGTAAATCTGTCCCCATTCCCCTTCCGGTCGCGGTCTGCGGATGGCAAATTTGAGGATAACCACCACGACGGCCATGATCATCAGTCCTGCAATCAAAAATGCAGCCCAATCCCGCCATTGACCCTTATTGAGCAGCCAGACCAGGAACAAACCACCCAGCCAGAACCAGGAATCCCCGGAGTGGGCGAAAATCATCGCTAAAACCGAGAAGAAGTGCTTTTCCGGAAGACCGCGCAGGTCCTTTGAAACCCGGGCGTCCGCATTGAACGCTCTGTTCAGCCACTCTTTCACGATCGCTCCTCAAGAGTTTTACTCAAAAGAGCAAGCTGGTGGGGTTTGTCGGCGTCCATGCCCATTTCTGCAAAGGGACAGACCAGTGCTGTGGCGCTGATATCCAATTTGCGGCAGATTTTTTTGACCGCACCTTCCAGGGAGATCATTCGCAAGGCGACCAGCAGGAGCGTATCCACACCTAAAAGCCTGGCCTGTTGAAGAGGGTGCTTTCTGGTGGCTGCCAGGCGTTTCCAGATGGATCGTTCTTTGGTGAAAAGATCCACATCAACCGCATTTAGATCGCCGCCGCAAACAGCAACATCCTTAAACTGGACGTAGGACCGGGCAGAGGCGGGAAAACGGGTTTCCATGACCTTTTGCAGAATGACGTTGTAATAAAGCTGTTTATCGGGCTGTGCTTCAACCTGACCAATCAACCAGTCCACCATTTCAGAGGTTATCGAAGGGATGTCTGCTGAGGCCAGCATGACTTTTGTAATTTCAGGGTAATCCTGCGCCGAGCGGACCACACCGGCGTGGATGTTTTCAAAGATTCCCCCTTCATCCGGCAGATATACACACGGTTTTTCTGATTTTAGGCCGACCTGTTCGGAAAGACCTATGATATACAAGGCCCCAACCAAATCGGATTGAGAAAGGGCATCGATCACCCATTGCACCATGGGTTTCCCATGGATATCAATCAGGCTGCGATGGCCATAAGGGGAAATATTGAACAGCGGGTCATCGGAAGTGAGCTGCCCGCCGGCTAATACAACAACATTCATGGGATTCAATTAAGCACCTGTAATTGCGGCCGTAAACCGACTTTTTCGATCAGCTCTGTGAGCATTGCAAAGTAGGCAGCGGGATGACGGTAATCGACCTTCTCTTTATAACCGCTCGCAGCCAACAAAGCCGCTTCCATCATATTCGTCCCAAAGGAACGGCCGTCGTAAACGGGTGTGGTGGTGAGCAGGTATTTCACCCCTGCCTCGCGGAAGAGGGAAACATCATGCTGCGTGGTGGTGTTGGTCACGATCACCTTGCCTGAAAGATCGTCCGGCATATAACGGGTAATGTAGTGGCAATCACCGGCTATGACGGAGGCCCACTCAAAAGCCCACTCGAATTTGGGTGTCCTTTCCATCTGTTTTTCACCGATGGGATAGACCCATTTAAAAGGCAGCCGGCTGACGATGGGAATGAGGGTCGCTGCCAGGAATTTAACACCGCTTTCCTTATAAATGGGGAGACGGATTCCCAAAGAGAAGAGCGCGTCGCCAAAGAGGCATTCATAACCGGCGTCAACAAATGTCCGCAGTAATCCATACCGGTCAACCGCGGTCATGACCAGGGCCTTCCGGCCGATCCCGTCCAGATAATCGCCAATCTCGGCTTCAAGCACGGCAGCAGCCTGGGCTTCAAGGGTGTTCTTCAATCCGCAGCCATCAACGACGGGTGTTTGGGTGACGTCAGCGACCAGGGAAGAAACGGAATGGAGCTCATACCATTTGTCGTCGACGAATAATCCCAGGTCTGTTCCTCCCACGCCAAAGGCATCCACCTTGCCGTCCAGGTCACGGTACATTTTCCGGGCGGCTTGCATATCGCCGTCCGTACCCACTCGGCTGATGTGGACTTCCTCCCCCAATAAATTCACAATCGCTTCTTTGTCGCGGGTGGAGGATCCAATACTGATACTGATTGCTTCTTTCATAATAATGATTCCTTTACTGGAAATAGTGCCGATAGTATACCACAGCCAGTTTGATAAAAACTCTTGACCATTTATTCAAACCCAAATGAATCGATGAAGGTACGCTGAAGAGTGCAGGTATAATAAAGCGTTTGAAAAAGGAGATACTGGTTTGTATTATCATTGTCTGGCTATCCTGTGGGATATGGATGGAACTATTCTTGACACAAAAACCTGTCACTATATTAGCTGGCGGGATGTCCTCAGGCAACATGGATTTGACCTTACTGAAGGGCTTTTTAACGAACATTTCGGTCGAAATAATGCTTCCATCCTGCCCATTTATCTGGGGTATGAGCCGGATCCTGAGCTGGCAAATGAAATGATCTTTGAAAAAGAGGTCCTGTTCAGAGAAATGGCTCCTTCTGAATCCCGAGTGTTCCCGGGTGTCGAATCCTGGCTGAAGACAGCGCAATCTCTGGGTATCCGTCAGGCCATTGCTTCCTCGGGTTCTCTTGAGAATATCAAGGTTATGGCGGATGCCTTTGGCATATCCTCCTATTTCACTCAAGTGGTTTCAGGCGCAGAACTGCCGGCCAAGCCGGAACCGGATGTCTTCCTGGTGGCTGCAAAGGCTGTCGGGGTGTCACCGGATCATTGTCTGGTGGTTGAGGATTCCATCCCGGGGATTAATGCGGCGAAACGAGCGGGAATGAAGTGCATCGCGTTAACCTCGACCAATCCGGCCTCCAGGCTGGGCCAGGCGGATGAGACCGTGGACGATTTCACCTTGCCTCTTCAGGAATGTCTGGATCGACTAT
This sequence comes from Anaerolineaceae bacterium, assembly GCA_003542325.1. Classification (GTDB taxonomy): domain Bacteria; phylum Chloroflexota; class Anaerolineae; order Anaerolineales; family Anaerolineaceae; genus Brevifilum. The sequence goes on along the minus strand of DPKV01000221.1, from coordinate 7,782 downwards.
TTCCGCAATAATACCCATCTGTTAATCCATTCTCACATATAATAGGAATAAGACCCCTTCCATCGTGGAACCCGGCAGGGCGTTTATACGTCAAATTAGCAGGGGCGCAAATTTCGCATCTTATTGAGGAGACGGCGATGAACACAAAAAAATTTCCTGGAATTGCAAACAGGTGGATTCAAACCTTGTTGACACTGATTATCATTTCCAGCATGATCGGGGGGTGCAGTCTTCCCTGGCAGCCTTCACCGGATGAGTCCGATGAGGAAAGCAAGGTAACCGAAGAACCCCGGGTCAATCCCCGCACAGACCTCCCGCCGGCCCTCGTTGAAGTTTCCCCGTTGGAGGGGAGTATTATCGCTTTACAGCAGCCGATCACCTTGTATTTCAATCAGGATATGGATGCGGATTCGGTTGAGGCCGCGCTTCAATTCGCTCCTTCTCTGGATGGCAGTTTCACCTGGGAGGACGACCGGACCCTGATTTTTACGCCCGATCAACCCATCAGCGCCGACACAGTGTTGACCCTGACGATCGGCACAAGCGCCCAGGCCGCCAACCGTCAGCCCTTGCAGGAAGCCATTGAACTGCGGTTCACGACCACCAGTGACCTGCGGGTGGTTCAGGTTGTCCCGGCCGAAGGCACGGAAGAAGTCGATCCTGAAAGCGCCATCTTTACATCCTTTAACCAGCCTGTTGTCCAGCTGGGGGGAGAAGCAGAAGCTGCACCGGCCTTTACGCTTACCCCTGAGGTCCCCGGTGAGGGATACTGGTTGAACACCAGCACTTATATCTATTATCCGGAACCTTCCATGAATGGGGGGACGACTTACACCCTCCATCTGAACGAGGAACTCCAAAGCACCAGCGGCGCTGAGATGAGCGCCGCGGAAACGTTGAGCTATGCATTTTCAACGACCACTCCACAGGTGCTGAGCGTTCTGCCGCTGCCTGGCGAGAGAATCGGTCTGGAAGGACCGGTGGAAATCCGGTTCAATATCCGCATGAATGCGGAGAGCGTGGAAGACCATTTTTCAATGATCGGGCCCACCGGCATCGCCGTGGCTGGCGCTTTTGAGTGGGATGAGGATTGGAAGACGATGTCCTTTATCCCCGAATCCTTGCTAACCCGAGAGGCCAGTTACGCCATTCGGCTGGGTGCAGGAGCGGAATCCTATGGCGGGCTGGCTTTGGGAACGACCATTGACACTGTCCGACAAGCTGAACCCGCCTTTTCAACTGATCCCTATCAAACCGCTGAATTTGAAAGTTATTATGCCAACTACGGTCAATACCGTCTTTTTTTCACCACGCCGCTGGATCGGGATAGCTATCAGGATTTCATTACCGTCACCCCTGATGTCAGCGCTGCGAACCTGTATTTGAGCGATGACGATAAAGCACTCTCAATATCCGGTTATTTTGAGCCGGAAACCCGCTATGCGGTCACCCTGGCTGCCGGGTTGAAGGATATCTGGGGCGGGGCACTGGGCGAATCCAGCACCTATAACTTTGCCACCCCGCCGGCCCAGGCCAGTTTGAGCATTATCACCGGTGAGACGTACAATAACCTGGTCTTCATCCCGGCCGAGGCTTCCGAACTGGCTTTACAGGCTACCAATATTAACACATTGACGCTGGAGATCTCTCCCATCAGTCTGGACGATCTGGAAACCCTGATGCACCCGGAGAATTACGACTACCGCCAGGTTTACATGCCGGAAAGCATGGAAGTTTCCACTCAAAACCTGAACCTCACCCCCAACAAGAGCCAGATCATCACCGTGCCGCTGACCTACCAGGGGAATTCGCTTTCACCCGGCGTGTACTTCCTGGGCGTTTCCTCACCGGACATCACGGATGCTGCCTACAACCGCTATCAGAAATTATTCTTAGTGGTCAGCGAAAACCATCTTGTGCTGAAGGTCTCGCCCGAACAGGCGTTGGTGTGGGCGACCCGGTTGGATGATTTTTCACCCGTGGAAGAGGCAACGGTTGCAATTTACACCACTGAAGGGGAGTTGTTGACCCGGGGCAGTACCGATTCGGATGGCCTTTTTACCGGTGAATTTGACCGGTTTACAGATTATTATTCGGGATTCTATGCCGTCTCCGGCGAGCCTGGGGATGAGAATTTTACGTTCTCGATTTCCGGTTGGACCCAACGCTATGCCCTTTATGAACAGGGGATCAGTATTGACACCCTCCCGGCTGAGACGGACGTCTATATCTACACCGACCGTCCCATTTATCGTCCCGGCGATACGATCTATTTCAAGGCCGCTGTATTCAACCGGGATAATGGTTTACCGGTTGAGTCAGACCTGGAATCCGTCAGCGTTATCGTATATGGCGACCCGGGGATGTCCGGGATGCCGGTGACTTTGTACAAAAAAGTGCTGACCCTCTCAGACTATGGCACCGTGGAAGGTTCCGTTACCCTGTCTGAGGACGCCTCACCCGGTTACTATTGGATCGACGTGGCCGATGGAGAGGACGTGTTGAAGTCGCTCTATTTTGATGTGGCGGCGTACCGGAAACCGGATATTGAAGTGGCGGTTGAGCTTTCACCGGAAGAACTTTTAGCTGGAGAAACACTCCTGGCCGAAATCCGGGCGGATTATTACTTTGGCGTCCCGGCATCCGGCCTTACGTTCTCCTGGGCCTTGTATCGGGCAAACAACACCTTCTATCTTCCAGGATACCGGACGGGTCCTGAGGATACAAACTGGCTGTCTTATTCCAATTGGGGATATTCTCCCTATGGAGAGGTCGTGGCGTCCGGCAGCGGTGAGACGGACGCGCAGGGACAGGCCGGCCTGACCCTCACAAATGCTGACCTGGCGCTGGATGATGTCACACCGGGCAGTTCTCAGGAATACACGCTTGAGGTTACCGTGGCTGATGAAACCGGTTTCACGGTCAGTTACCGTGATTCAACCGTGGTTCACCCGGAAGATTTTTATATCGGTGTCCAGACGGATGTTTATTACGGGATTGCCGAAGCGCCGTTTGAATTTGCCATTCAAACGGTGGATTGGGAAGGCGAGCCTGTGGGAGGAAAATCCCTGCAGGCGGTCTTCGAGACCATCGAATGGGAACTTGAGGAGACGAGCAGTCCCGAACAGCCCTATCGGTATGTGGAAAAAACCGGGTTTGTGGCTTCGGCCAGCCCCGTCACCGGGTCGGATGGCAAAGCGCGCCTCTCGTTCACACCTGAGACACCCGGGACCTACCGGCTGACTTTACGGAGTGGAAATGCGGTCACCCAGGTTTTGGTGTGGGTTTCCGGGTCATCCGGCGCCATTTGGCCCAAACAGTCTCAGAATCAGATCAAATTGACCCCGGACGCGGACACCTATCAGGCCGGCCAGGTTGCGGCTGTATTTTTGCCCAATCCCTTCTCCAATGATGTTAAAGCCTTGATCACGGTGGAACGCGGAGAAGTCATGTCATCGCGGGTTGTGGATATTACCGGTGCAGGGTATACCATTGAAATTCCCCTGACGGATGAATCAGTCCCGAATGTGTATGTTTCGGTTGTCTTGCTGGGATTTACGGAAAACGGCGATCCGGACTACCGGCAGGGCGTGGTTGACCTCCACGTTTCGCCGATCCATGAGACGTTGGATGTCACCCTTGAGGTGAATCCCACAACAACAGAACCGGGCAAGACCGTTGGAGTGACATTGACGATCCTGGATTCGGAAGGGAATCCGATGCAGGGAGAGTTCTCCGTGGCAGTGATTGACAAAGCCGTCCTGGCGCTGGCTGATCCCAACAGTGAGACCATTTTGGAAGCTCTTTATGGGAACCGGCCACTGTCCGTACAAACCAGCATCGCCCTCAGCACTTATGCCGCCCAATTGGCTTTGGCGAGCATGGACGGAGGCCTGGGGGGTGGCGGCGGCGACGGTGCGGCTTATGAAACCATCCGGGAAGATTTTCCCGATACCGCGCTCTGGCTGGCTGATGTAGTCACCGGTGTGGATGGCACAGCCCGGTTGGAAATTCCCTTACCGGATTCTTTGACCACCTGGGTGGTGGATGTCCGCGGCCTGACCAAAGCCTATCAGGTGGGTCAGGCGGAAGCGGAGATCGTGACGCAGAAAGCCTTGATGATCCAACCGGTGACGCCGCGTTTCCTTGTTGAAGGAGACCGGGTCCAGATGGCCGCGATGGTGTACAACAACACCATGGACGATCTGTCCGTAGACGTATCATTGCAAGGAAACGGATTTTCGCTGTCGGAATCAACCGAGATGACCCAAACCGTATCCATTTCAGCCGGTGACAGCATCCGGGTGGCTTGGTGGATTACGGTTGGAAGTGGAGACTCCGCTGACCTGGTCTTCCAGGCGAAATCCGGGGACTTAGCCGATGCGAGCCGTCCGACCTGGGGAGACCTTCAGGTGCTCCGGTATACCATGCCGCAGACCTTCAGTACGTCCGGTTACCTTGCAGACGAAGGCGGGCGGTTGGAATTGGTCAGCCTTCCCGTTTCGGTGGACCCCTCCGCCGGGGCTTTGACCGTTGAATTGACTCCCAATTTGACCTCCACCCTGGTGACCAGTCTGGAGGCATTGGACATGGATGATGCCGCGGATACGGTCTCCGTCCTTTCACGACTCCTGGCAAACCTCAATACTTACGTCGCACTTCGGGACCTGGAGATCGAATCTCCTCAACTGGAGACGGATTTGGAAGGCCTGATAACGGCCGGTATCCGCCAGTTGGTTGATACACAGAACTATGATGGGGGTTGGTCCTGGTGGCCGGACAGCATTCTTAGCTCTGACCCGTTTATCACGGCGTATGTTCTTCTGGGCCTGCACCAGGCCATGGATGCGGGTTTGGATGTGAATGGTTTTATCATCGAACGGACGGTGGAATACCTGGTCGAGAATCTAAACGAACCCGGCAGGATCAATGCAGCCTGGCAGTTGGATCGGCTTGCATTCCAGGTCTACGCCATGAGGGAAGATGGGGTCGAATTGACCGATCACATGGAAGGACTGTATGCCCGGCGTTCAGAGCTGAGTCCCTGGGCCGAGGCGCTGCTGGCGCTTGCCATCCACGAATCGGGTGACTCGACTTCACAGGTGAACACGTTGCTGGCTGATCTTGAAGCCCGTGCCATCCGGTCTGCCACCGGCGTCCATTGGGAAAGCGGAAGCGGATCCTGGCTGCTGCCGGGAACCCCGATCTACACGACGGCCGTTAGCATTTACGCCCTGGCACAGCTCGATCCGGCTTCAACCAGCCTCACGATGGCCTTGCGATATCTGCTTGCCCACCGGCAGCCTGACAACGTCTGGTCATCCAGCTTTGAAACGACCTGGTCTTTGATGGCCATAACAGCGGCCCTAAAAGGTACCGGCGATTTTCAGGCCGACTTTGATTTCAGCGCGACCTTGAATGACACCCTGATTGCCTCCGGAACCGCTGAAGGTGCGGACCAATTGACCCCGGTCAGGTCGGTTACAGAGATCAGCGACCTGTACCCTGATTCACCGAATGCCCTGCAGATTGAGCGGAGTGAAGGCGCAGGGACGCTTTATTATAGGGTGGACCTGGAGACCTATCAACTGGCGGAGACTGCCGAACCGGTCAATAAAGGGATCAGTCTTTCCCGGGCTTATTACCTTTCCGGTGAAGATTGCCGGGGAGAGGATTGTGTTCCGATTGACTCGATTACGCTATATCCGAACGATCCTTCCCAGATGATTACGGTTGTCCTGACGGTCAATGTTCCCAATACAATGTACAACCTGATGGTGGAAGATACCATTCCAGCCGGTGCGGAGGTGATCGACCCCAATCTCCTGACCTCTCAAACGGTTGTGGATGATTTCACCCGTGATTACGACCCCATTTCACCTTTTTTGGATGGCTGGGGTTGGTGGATATTCAATGATCCCCAAATCTACGATGACCATGTGCTCTGGACGGCTGATGTTGTACCTGCAGGGACGTACACGTTAACCTATCACCTGCTGCCTTATCTGAGAGGTGAATTCCAGGTCATCCCGGCCCATGCCTGGCAATACTTCTTCCCCGAAGTCCAGGGCACCTCTGCCGGTTTTCTGTTTACGATTGAGTAAATCGGAACATAAAAAGGCTGCCGGTTATCGAACTCCGGCAGCCTAAAGATGTCAATAATGGGGGGCAGGATCGCGCTAACTATCCTGTCACGAAAGGGATCAGGGCAATGACGGTGAAACCAATCAGGACGACCACAGCAGCCAGCCACATCTCGGCGGTCTTCCGGATGTCTTTCACCTCAAAAAGTGGCGGCGCACCGGTGAGGCTGAGGACCGGGCCGCCTTTCCAGGCAAAGAAAACGCCGCCCAGCAGACCGCCAATATGCCCCATGATGTCCACAGAACTGTTTGGCATGAAGCCGTAAATCAGGTTGATGGCGAGGATCATGACCAGGTTTGTTATCATCTGGCGGGATCGCGCCGGTCCAAAGAGTTTTCTGTTCTGCAGGATGAAGATGCCTTCCGCTGCAAACAGACCAAAGATCGCCGTGGAAGCGCCCAGGGACGCGTTTGGGGTCAGCACAAAGGAAAGCACATTCCCGGCATAGGCTGAGAGCAGGTATAAGAGCAGGAATTTCCCGCCTCCATAAAATCGTTCCAATCTGCGCCCAATAATATACAGGGCATACATGTTCATAACGAGGTGGAGGAAGGAGCCGTGCAGTAAAACGGGGGTGATCAAACGCCAAACCTGGCCTGCAATAATTGCGTCGTTGATCTTGCCGCCAAGGACGAAGAGCAGGTCATAACCAAATGTATTCTGGGTAAGGTACTGGATCACGAAAATGAGAGAGGTGATTCCGACTAATAGATAAGTAACGATCGGTTTTCGCCCCGGCATTTTAACGGTAACGGGTTCGCGCGGGGCTTCGTTTGTGGGGGTTTCAGGTTGTTCACTCATAAAGTCACTTTTCGGGGGTTGACACGGTGGTGTTCCGCTTCAATGATGCTTTCAATGACGTCCAGAGTCCGGTCCAGGTGATCTGCCTCATTCAATACAATGTAATCGAAGATACCCAGACTCTCATATTCCGCTTTTGCGGTTTGGATCCGGACAGCCAATTCTTCTTCCGTCTCGCTCCGGCGGTCTCTGAGGCGTCCCAGCCATTCATCTTTACTGTTGGCCGTGAGGAAGATCAGGATGGCATCCGGGCAAAGCTCGCGAACGGTTTTTGCGCCCTGGAAATCGAGCCGCATGACCACATCTTCGCCGGTGCTGAGGGCTTCCCTGACCTGCCATTTGGGGACCCCTTTATAAGCGGTATAGACCCAGGCATGTTCCAGGAATTCACCGGACGCGATCATCTCTTCAAATTTTTCCTGACTATAAAAGAAATAGTCCCGGCCATCCACCTCGGTCCGCCTGGGCGGGCGGCTGGTGGCCGTGATGACGAAATGAAAAGGCAGTTTACGGTCTTTTAAACCCTGCACGACAGTATCTTTGCCGATTCCGGAAGGTCCGGAGACAACAATTAGCAAGGGACTTCGTTCAGGTTTCTTTAATTCAAAATCAATCAGGGTCATAGATTTATTCTTGGATATTAATGATGATGGGCTCAGGAGGGCTTGCTTATCCCGGATACCCGATTTTCTGCTTGATTATAATGTATTTTCCTTCGGGGTTTACAAAAAGGCAACTCTTTCGCAGGGGAATCGCAAAGTACACCCAAGAGTTGTCTTCATGCAATGGTCAATAAAAGACCCTAACCCAAGCCCTTCCCCTGGAGCGAAGCGGAAT
>DPKV01000124.1 GCA_003542325.1 Anaerolineaceae bacterium | reverse complement strand
CGACGGATCCTTCGTTGTTTGTCCGGATGCCGCTGGCCGATGAGGAGAATACCTCGCTGCTGGTTTGGACGACGACTCCCTGGACCCTGCCCGGCAACGTGGCGGTGGCAGCCCATCCTGACATCGAGTATGTCAAGGTGAGGGTGGGCAAGGATGAAACCGAAGAATACCTGATCCTGGCGCAGCTCCTCCTTGAAAAGGTGCTGGGCGATCAGGACTATGAAATCGTCAAGACTTACAAAGGAAAACATTTACGCGGGAAGAAATACCGCCCATTGTTCACCTTCCTGCCGGTGGAGAAGGACGCCCATTATGTCGTCCTGGCCGATTTTGTGACCACCGAGGATGGTACCGGTCTGGTGCATATCGCCCCGGCTTTTGGTGCGGACGATATGCAGATGGCGGTGGAATATGATCTGCCGATCCTGATGACGGTCAACGATGAAGGCCACTTCATCAATGAGATTGGTTCCTGGGCGGGGATGTGGGTCAAGGACGCTGACCCGCTGATCGTGAAAGAACTGGACCAGCGCGGGCTGATGTTCCGGGTTGGGACTTACGAGCATACCTATCCCTTCTGCTGGCGCTGCGATACACCGCTGCTTTATTACGCCCGGCCGACCTGGTACATCCGTACCAGCGAAAAGAAAGACCGGCTGGTGGCGTTAAATGATGAGATCAACTGGTACCCGGATTACATCAAGCACGGCCGCTTTGGCAACTGGCTGGAGAATAACATCGATTGGGCCTTAGGCCGGGAACGTTACTGGGGGACGCCGCTGCCGGTCTGGGAGTGCGAATCCTGCCATCACCAGATTTGCGTGGGTTCCGTTGAGGAATTGGCCGAATACGCCGGTCGTGACTTGAGTGACCTGGACCTGCACCGGCCGTATGTAGACCGGGTGCATCTGGATTGCCCCGAGTGCCACGGTCGGATGACGCGGGTACTGGAATTGATTGACGTCTGGTTCGATTCCGGTTCCATGCCGGTGGCGCAGTGGCATTACCCCTTTGAGAACCAGGAAATCTTCAAGGAACAGTTCCCCGGTGATTTTATCTGTGAAGCGGTGGACCAAACCCGCGGCTGGTTCTATACCCTGCACGCGATCAGCACGCTGGTCTTTGACAGCAACTGCTTTAAGAACGTGCTCTGCCTGGGGCTGATCCTTGACAAGGATGGACAGAAGATGTCCAAGACCCGCGGAAATGTCGTGCAGCCCTGGGATGTGATCAAGCAGCATGGCGCGGATGCGCTGCGCTGGTACCTCTATACGGCCAGCCCTCCCGGACAGGAACGGCGTTTCTCGGAAGACCTGGTCGGTGAGGTCGTGCGAAACTTCACCCTGACCCTGTGGAATACTTATTCCTTCTTTGTGACCTACGCCAATCTGGATCACTGGACACCGGATTCGAGTGTCAAGCCGGAATACAGCGATCTGGACAAATGGTTATTATCTTCGCTGCATGCCCTGACCCGGGATGTCACTGAAGCTTTCGAACACTATGATGTGCTGGGAGCGACAAGGCCGATCGAGAAATTCCTGGACCAGCTTTCGAACTGGTACTTACGCCGGTCCCGCCGCCGCTTCTGGAAGACCGAGTCCGATTCGGACAAGGCAGCAGCTTATGCCACCCTATATGAAGCTTTGCGGACGCTGGCGTTCCTGCTTGCCCCGACCATGCCTTTCATGGCAGACCACATGTATCAGAACCTGGTCCGAAACGTGGAACCGGATGCGCCGGCGTCTGTACACCTGGCCAAATGGCCGGTTTACGATGCCGATTTGATTGATGAAAAGCTCAACCGGGAAATGAACACCGTCATGAAATTGGCATCGCTGGGCCATGCAGCGCGGAATTCACAGAACCTGAAGGTTCGCCAGCCTCTGGCTGAGGCGGCTTTTGTGGTCGGGAATGCAGATGAGCAAAACGTCCCACTGGATTATGCTGACCTGTTGATGGATGAATTGAACGTCAAGAAGATCAGCCTGCTGGGGAGTGCGAGTGAAGCGGTTAGTTTCAGCCTGAATCCACTGCCAAAACAGCTTGGACAGCGTTTCAAGGCGGATTTTCCGAAGGTGCGGAAAGCCATTCTCGACCTGCCGGCGGACCAATCCGCACGGCAATTGCTGGACGGCGAGAACCTGCTGGTTTTTATTGACGGTGAGACGTATGTGGTCACATTGGATGAAGTGGAAGTTCGGGCGCAGTCGAAGGAAGGGTATGCGGTGGGTTCAGAAGGCGCGTACCTTGCTGCACTGGTGACGGAACTTTCCCCCGAGCTGGTCAACGAAGGGCTTGTCCGAGAGTTCGTCCGGCGGGTACAATCTCTCCGTAAGGATGCTGATCTTGATATCGCCGACCGGATTCGCTTATACTATACGGCATCGTCCCTGCTGATGGAAGCGATCAGCGCTTTTGAGGATTATATTAAAGAAGAGACATTGGCAAAAGAAATGACCCCTGGTGTGACACCTGAAAACTTACCATTCATCCAGGATGAATTTGATGGTGAAATGGTCAGGATCTCGGTCGAAAAGATTTAACCTTGGAGAAATGATTTTGAAAAAAATAATAAAGCAGTATGAATTGCTGTTCATTGTAGTCACGATTATCCTGATCGCAGACCAGGTGACTAAAGGTATCGTGCGCAACAATATTCCGTTTGGCGAGCAATGGATGCCGGTGGAGTGGCTGGCACCGTATTTCCGGTTTGTTAACTGGAATAATACCGGTGCTGCCTTTGGCCTGTTCCAGAATGGCGGCCCGGTCTTTGGCATCATGGCGGTGATCGTTTCAGGTTTCATCATTTATTACTTCCCACAGGTTCCCCGGGAGAATAAATGGATGCGGATCGCACTGGCAATGCAAATGGCAGGCGCATTGGGCAACCTGATTGACCGGCTGCGATTTGGCCCAGTGACGGATTTCATCTCCATTGGCAATTTCGCAGTCTTCAATGTCGCCGATTCCAGCATCACCGTTGGAGTGGGGATATTAATCCTGGCGATGTGGATGGAAGAACGCAAGGAAAAACTTCGGGCACAGGAAGAAGCCCAGGTATCCGAGGAATCGGACGCCATTGAAAAACAGACATGAGCCAAACCAATCATCAGTTTGAAGTAGTTTCCAGCGAAGAAGTCCGGGTGGATAAATATCTGGCAGAAAAATTGCCGGATATTTCTCGTTCACAGATCAAATCGATCATCGAGGATGGCAATGTTACCCTTGATGGTGTGGTGGTTGATAAAGCTGGAACCAAGGCCAGGCAGGGAGGCCTAATTGAGATCGTGATTAACGAAGAAAAAGCGGATGGGTTGGTACCCGAACGGATACCCCTTGATATTCTTTATGAGGATGACCAGGTTATCGTATTGAACAAAGCCGCGGGGATGGTTGTCCATCCCGGCGCGGGGAATCAATCCGGGACGCTGGTCAATGCCTTATTGGCATACTACCCCGCCATCCGTGAGGTTGGGGAGGAAGACCGGCCGGGGGTTGTCCATCGTTTGGATAAAGAAACCTCAGGGGTGATCCTGTTCGCAAAAACCCAAAAAGCCTATAAATGGTTTGTCCGGCAGTTTAAAACCCACGAGCTTAATAAAACCTATTACGCATTGGTAGATGGAAAACCACCCACACCGACCGGCCGGATTGAAACGCCAATTGAACGGGACCAGAAAGTGCGCACCCGGATGGCAGTCGGACTGCACGGCTCCGGTAAGGATGCAGTCACGGAATACTATACCCGCGAAAGTTTTTCGCAGCACACATTATTGGATGTTCATTTGATCACTGGACGAACGCATCAGATCAGGGTGCATTTCAGTTATATTGGCATTCCGGTGGTGGGCGATAGGGTTTATGGAAAGCGGAACCCGACCATTGAAATGGATCGGTTTTTCCTGCATGCGCATACTCTGGTCATCACACTTCCCGGTGAACGCGCGCCGAGGACTTTTATAGCCCCCTTACCGCAGGATTTGGAAGCCGTTTTAGAAGAATTACGAGAAAACGAAAGGTTCTCAGGATGAAGAGAATTGATCTCCGTTCCGATACAGTGACGTTACCGACTGAAAAAATGCGCCGGGCGATGGCAGATGCCGAACTTGGTGATGATGTTTATGGCGAAGACCCTACCGTCAACCGCCTGCAGGAGATGGCAGCTGAAAGGCTGGGGAAAGAAGCAGGGCTGTTTATCCCCTCAGGGACAATGGGAAACCTGATCGCTGTATTAACGCATTGCGGGCGGGGTGATGAAGTCATCATGGGGACACATGGACATACCTTCCTCCACGAAGCCGGTGGAATTTCAGCGCTGGGCGGTGTCAGCCCCAGTATGATACCGAACAAGACCGATGGCACACTGGATTTGGATGATATCCGCCATGCCGTCCGCGCAGATGATATTCACGAACCCCGGTCGAAATTATTGATTCTGGAAAATACACAAAACGCATGCGGTGGGATGTCCCTTTCACGGGAGTATATGTTGGCAGCTTCCGCAGTTGCCCGTGAAAATAATCTTGCCTTGCATCTCGACGGTGCGCGGGTCTTCAATGCAGCAGTGGATCAGGGTGTGCCGGTTGTTGACCTGGTGGATATGGTCGATTCGGTTACTTTCTGCTTGAGCAAGGGGCTGTGTGCGCCGGTTGGGTCCGTCTTGTGCGGATCGAAACCGTTTATTGCCGAAGCGCTTCGAATTCGCAAGCAATTAGGCGGGGGGATGCGGCAGGCGGGCGTCCTGGCGGCGGCGGGGATCGTCGCTTTGGAAGAGATGGTGGACCGGCTGGCAGAGGATCACGCCAATGCAAGGGAACTGGCCCAGGGTTTGTCAGCGATAGAAGGTGTCCGGTTGGATAAGGGCTCTCCTAATACGAACATGGTTTATGTGGAACTGGCCCCGGAACTGGGGATCAGTGCAGAGGCCGTTGAAAGCGCCCTGCAGGCGGAGGGCGTTCTGGCCGGGATCACCGGCCCGCGCCATTTTCGGCTGGTTTGCCATTATTGGATCAAGGATGACGACCTTCCGGTGATCATGGCAGCCTTCAAAAAGGCGCTGAACCGGGCGTAAAACCTCTTTGAGACTTTTACCCGTTATTCAGGAGTCATTAACATGGCTGTTAATCGTGCTATGGGATAATTACAGGTGAAATTATAAAATCCGGAGCTGCCCATGTTAGTTGTCTTATCTGACCTGCATTTTTCTGAAGCGCAATCCACCAAGATCGGGGATTTGCGCTTCAACAAAAACCTCCCCGTTGAAACGTATCAAGCTTATTTTTCCGAGCTAAACCAAATTGCGGTCTCCAACCAGATTCCTAAACTGGACCTGGTGCTGGCCGGGGATATTTTGGAGCTTTCCCGCTCCGCTTTCTGGTTTGAGAGCGGTGAGCGGCCCTATCAGGATAATGAGGCCATTGAACCTGGGTCTTTGACCGAGGCGACCATCTTGAAGATCATTGACGCGATTACCCGGGAAGAAAAAGTGGCTGAAACGCTGGCCTTGTTCCGGCAGATTAAAGGCTTATTTGCGGTTGACGTCGAACTGCACTATATCCTGGGCAACCACGACCGCTTGATTAACGCCACGCCGCAGATCCGGTCCCGGGTGCGGGAATTGTTTGGTCTTCCGGGGGGGGACACGCTGTTTGATCACCAGTTCCTTTTCCGAACAGGGGATGGCACAGCTTTTTGTCTCGTCCGCCACGGGCATGAATATGACCCGATGAACTTCTCCGTGGATACCCATGCCATGGAAGTGATCCCGACCGAATTTCCTGAAACGGTTTATGGGACGGCGTCTCTGGGCGATATCACCACGATTGAATTCGGCGCGGCCTTGCCCTATTATTTCATTGCCGAATATGGTGAGGAAGCCATCCAGCAGGACCCGATTTTGATGGCTTTATATGAGCGGTTGATGGGCTTTGATGATGTGCGTCCAACCACGGCTCTCCTGGCGTATATCTTTTCAACACCGGGCGTGAAGAAGCGGCAGACCTGGGACTATATGGCGCCGTGTTTCAGGCGTCTGACGGTTACCCTGGCGGAAAACCCGCGCTTTGTTGATGGGATCACCCGGGCGTCCACGCTTAGTGCAAGCCAGCGGCTGCTGCTGCGCGGGCTGTTGAATTCCAATCTGCTCCAGCAAGGTGTGCCCTATTGGATGGTCAAGCAGTTGATGAAAAGGGTTTCCAAAGAGATCAAGCTTTCTTCGCAAGTGAGGTGGGCCAAGAGAGATGCTTTGGTTAAAGACCAAAATTCTGGCTGCAAATGCGTGATCAGTGGACATACCCACTTTCCTGAAGTATCATTGATGTCGGCTAAGAAAGGGGATGAGCGTTACTACATCAACACGGGGACGTGGCGGAATGTAATTCCGGCCACCAAAAATTTCAAGGAGTTTGGTCGTTTGAAAGCGATGGCCAAAGTGATCGTTTTCCGGCCCTCCGAGAAGAGTGATTCCTCGCCTGATGGGTCGAGCTGGTCCTTCCATTTTCTTAGTGGTGTAAGTTTTGGCAACCATCGACATCTCTAGAATTCAGGATTTATGACCTCCATTCGAGCATTTACAAAACGGCTGTTTGGCCGAACTTCTTTCATCACCGTGGTCTCCGGTTTACCACGTTCAGGGACTTCCATGATGATGTCAGCCCTGCTGGCAGGCGGCTTGCCATTGTTGGTGGATCATTTCCGCGGTGCGGATGCAAATAATCCCAAAGGGTATTATGAATTTGAACGAGCGAAGAAACTGCCAAAGGGCGATATCGCCTGGCTTTGGTCGGCACAAGGAAAAGCGGTCAAGATCATTTCAGCTTTACTGGAATTTCTCCCTCAGAAATTTGAATACAAAGTGATCTTCATGGAACGGGATTTGGATGAGATTCTTGCCTCGCAATCCAGAATGCTGGAACGGAATGGCAAACAGGATGACCATCCGATCACCCAGGCGGAAATTCGACAATCCTATCAAGAGCATCTGAATAAAATCAAGAATTATTTATCGGTGAGGGACTGGTTCCAACCCCTATACGTCAGTTATAATAATATTTTGCAGCAGCCGGAAGATGAGTTCCGGAAAATCGCTGATTTTCTGGATATCGGTCTGGACCCGGAAAAAATGGTCCAAAAGGTTGACCCCAACCTTTACCGG
>DPKV01000121.1 GCA_003542325.1 Anaerolineaceae bacterium | reverse complement strand
TCCAGGTATTTTCTGTCTTCATAAACACTCAGGCCAACCGCCTCATAGATATCCCAGTAGGATTCCAGAATGCCGAGGACGAAGAGGTTCTCCATCCGGGAGTAAATCGTCAAATGAAGTTGGCGGTGTTCTTTATGAGGAATTTGGATGGGATCAGAATTAAGTTTCCGAAATGCTGAATCGATAATCGCGTACAATTCAGCAATGTCATCGGCTGTCAATCCACTGACCGCCTGGTACCAATAGGATGCCTCCACATGGTTGCGCAGGTCAGAAAACTGGCGGAACATGTTCCGGTCAACACGGACCGCATAAGAAAGACTTTTCGATACGGCAGGTGTGAATTGATAAGGTAGAATCTTTATCCCCGTTCTCGGTTTCACTTCAACGAGACCCAACGCCCGGGCGACCTGCAATTCTTCACGCAGTGTGGCCACACTGATACCCAGTGTTGCGCTCATGTCCGTAAGGCTATCCAGGGATTCCTCCCCGTTGGCTGATTCGGAGGCTAAATGCGTGAGAAAGGTTGAAAGTTGAGAATGCAAACGTGGTGAAGTCATATGCATAACCTTATT
This sequence comes from Anaerolineaceae bacterium, assembly GCA_003542325.1. Taxonomy (GTDB): domain Bacteria; phylum Chloroflexota; class Anaerolineae; order Anaerolineales; family Anaerolineaceae; genus Brevifilum. The sequence goes on along the minus strand of DPKV01000121.1, from coordinate 13,745 downwards.
CATCTGATTAATCTGATGATTAGTTTAATGATTTGAGTATATCACCAATCAAAGGCTTCGTCAATTCATTGATTGATCTGAAATTTGATAACAAATCTCGATTTCTTTAGTGTTACAATACTACGCTGTATTTCTTACGAATAAACCCACCATCAACAGGTTTTTAACTCATGACACTCAACCAAACCATCGCAAAACGCTTGAATATCCCCCTCAACAAGGTCAAAAACACCGTTGAACTGTTGCAGAACGACAACACGGTGCCTTTCATCGCCCGTTACCGTAAAGAGGTCACCGGAAACCTGGATGAAGAGCAAATCCGCAATATCCAGGAGGAACTGGACCGGCTCAGCAAGCTTGAGGAACGCAGGCAAGCCATCCTGCAAAGCGTTGAAGAACAGGGGAAGATGACAGATGAGCTACGAGCGGCTTTTCTTGCGGCTGACACCCTGACCGCTCTTGAAGACCTCTACCAGCCCTACCGTCCCAAACGCCGGACTCGGGCGATGATCGCCCGTGAAAAGGGGTTGGAACCTCTGGCAAAGATGATTCTTGACCAGTTGATCACTTCGCAAAGCATGGACGCAATCGTTGCACCTTTCCTTTCTGAGGACGTCCCGGATTTGGACACGGCGTTGGCCGGAGCAAAAGATATCGTCGCGGAAGAAATCAGTGAAAATGCCTCAGTTCGTCAGACCACACGGGAGAAAGCCGCGCAGTTCGGCAAAGTGACCAGCCTGAAAATCCCCGATGCGGTCGATGAGCGAGGCACCTACGAAAGTTATTACCAGTTTGACGCACCCGTCAAGTACATCAAACCGCACCAGGTCCTGGCGATCAACCGCGGGGAAAACGAAAAGATTCTGCGTGTGGGCGTCCAAATCAATGATGATGACTGGTGGGCAGCGATTTATTCAGCTTTCAAATTCGACCGGCGATCCATCTTCATCGATTCCCTGATTGAGGCGGCGGAAGACAGCGCAAAACGGCTGCTGCTGCCGGCCATAGAACGGGATATTCGCCGCAGCCTGACTGAAACCGCCGAAGATCATGCCATTCAACTTTTCGCCAATAACTTACGGGCTTTATTGACTCAACCCCCCTTGGCAGACCAGGTTGTCCTGGCCATTGATCCGGGATTCCGGACAGGATCCAAATTCGTTGTAATCGATACCACCGGTAAGGTCCTGGCTACGGGCACCATCTATCCTCATCCTCCCCAAAATAAGAAGGCGGAAGCCAGGGCCATCATTGAAAACATGGTCGCAGAGTATTCGGTAACGTTAATCGTCATCGGCAATGGCACCGCCTCCCGCGAAACCGAACAATTCGTTGCTGAGATCACAAAATCCCATCAGGGGCTTAATTACCTGATCACCAGTGAAGCCGGTGCGAGCGTCTACAGCGCCAGCAAGCTGGCCCGGAAAGAGTTCCCCGACCTGGATGTGAGCATCCGGGGAGCCATTTCCATTGGCCGCCGTGTTCAGGACCCGTTGGCGGAATTGGTTAAAATTGACCCTAAATCGATCGGTGTGGGTTTGTATCAGCACGATGTTGACCCCTCAAAGTTATCAAACACGCTTGACCAGGTGGTTGAATCCGTGGTTAATGCTGTCGGCGTGGAGGTTAACACCGCCTCACCCACTTTATTGACGCATGTCTCGGGTATTGGCCCAAGCCTGGCGGAAAAACTGGTCCAGCATCGAGAAGCGAACGGCGCATTCCATACCCGTGAAGACATCCGCAACGTCCCGGGAATGGGACCGAAAACCTTTGAGCAGGCAGCCGGTTTCCTGCGCATCCGCGATGGTGAAAACCCTCTGGATGCAACTGCCATCCACCCGGAGAGTTATCCCGTTGCGACGCAAGTGCTTCAAAAGATTGATCTCGCCGAGACGGCAAATTCAAGTGAACGGGTCAGGGCCGTGGAAGCGTTTAAAAAACAATCAAAATTAAATAAATTGGCTGAAGAGCTCAACGCCGGTCTCCTGACTTTAGAGGACATTTTTGAGGAGATTGCCAGACCGGGTCGTGACCCCCGGGAAGACCTCCCCAAGCCCATCCTGCGTAAAGACGTTTTGAGTATGGACGATCTCGCTCCGGGGATGCAATTAAAGGGTACAATTCGGAACGTTGTGGATTTCGGCGCTTTCATTGATATTGGTGTAAAAACCGATGGGCTGCTCCACCGTTCGAGGATTCCTAATCATGTTCAAATTCAATTAGGTGACATCATCAACGTAACCATTCTTTCCATCGATCGTGAACGAAACCGGATCGCTTTGGACATGAAAGAAGCATAGACTAATGACTTCACACACTCCGGAGGGGATTTCGGAATTCAGTTTTGAAACGAAATACAAAACAAACCGAAAATCCCCCGCACTTTGGATCCTATCTCATACCATACACCAATGGCCATTTATTATCATGGCGCTTATCGGGGCGATCAGTAATGCGGCTCTGGCCAGTATCGTGCCCATTTATATTGGCAGAGCTTTCAATGAAATCCTAAAGGATAACCCATCTCTGCTCGTCCTCGGTAATTACGCCTTGATAATCGGCGGGTCCCAAATCCTGCGCGGTTTTCTGCAATTTATCCGGAATTATGGCTTTGAGATCATCGCCCAAAAGATTGAGCGCGTGGTCCGGCAGGAATTGTATGTCAACCTGCTCGGCAAGAACATGACCTTCCACAATCTCCAATCGGTTGGCGATCTGATGGCTCGGGCCACGAACGATGTCCGGGAAGTCAATTACATGTTCAGCCCGGGATTCAACATGGTGATTGGTTCTCTGAATTTTCTATTTATTCCCCTGATCGTTGGGCCGACCTACCACCCTGCATTGATCCTCGCTCCCCTCGTATTCATTATCCTGTATATCCTTGCACTTTGGCATTACCTTGTCATCCTCAATCCGGTCACCAGTGAGGTCAGGCAATCCTTTGGGACGATGAACAGCCGGCTGGCTGAGGCTGTCGATGGGGTCGAAGTTGTCAAAGGTACAGCCCAGGACGATGCCGAGATCAAACGGTTCAGTGAAAACGCCATATCCTATCGTGATGCATCCGTCAAACAGGGCGACATTGAGAGCCGCTTCCTGCCGATGCTCCTCCTGGGGATCACAATAGCGCTAGGTTTGGGCCATGCGCTTATCCTGCTTCAACAAGGGGCCATCTCGATTGGTGATGTCATTGCCTATTTTGGCACGCTATCGCTGTTGAGTTTCCCCACGAACACCTCTCTGTTTGCATATTCTCAAATTTCACTGGGGTTCGCCAGTGCCAAACGCATCCTGGAATTAATGAACACAGAGAACAATCTTGACCAAAATATCGATGGATGTACACAGGCAATTAAGGGTCGGATTGAATTCAGGCATGTTTCTTTTGGTTACAATCCTGGAGAACCGATCCTGAATGACATCAATTTATCGGTAGAACCCGGACAGACTGTGGCTATCGTCGGCCAAACAGGCTCAGGAAAAACATCTCTGGTAAAACTGATCAACCGGACTTTCGACGTGCAGGAAGGGGCGGTATTGGTGGATGGCATGGACGTCCGGGAATGGTATCTCGAATCCCTGCGGAGTCAAATATCCATCATTGAGCAGGACATCTTCCTCTTTTCCAAAACGATATCCGATAATATTGCCTTTGGTAAACCTGAAGCCACGATGGATGAAATTGTGACCGCTGCCAAAGAAGCGCAAGCCCATGAATTCATCATGAGTTTTGAGAACGGTTATGATACCGTCATCGGTGAACGCGGCACAACCCTTTCCGGCGGCCAGCGTCAACGCCTGGCACTGGCGCGGGCATTCCTGACCTCTCCACACATTCTCGTTCTCGACGATTCCACCAGTGCAATTGACAGCGAAACTGAAGACAAAATCCAACAAGCCATTTTCAGGGCGGCTGAAGGACGAACAACCCTTATCATCACCCATCGCTTATCCCAGATCCGTTGGGCGAACCAGATTGTTGTCCTGCGTAAGGGACGGATCTCGGCGGTTGGGTCGCATGAGGAATTGATGCAAACGTCAAAAGGATATCAAAGAATATTTAGCGAGTAATCATGGGTTTCTTTTCAGGTCTGGCAGCAGAAAAATACGATCGTCAATACACCGATAAAAAATTAATCAATCGGATGATGGATTATTTTAAGACCCAATCCCGTTATCTGGTCACCCTCGGTGTATTAATTCTAATCCGATCCTTGATCGAAGCCTATTCACCGGTTATTGTTGCCCGTGGTTTGGATCAGGTGACCGGTAAAACGATCAGCACCCGCTTTATCATTACCCTTACCGGGATCGTTTTGGCGTTCGGTGTCCTCAGCTGGCTGGCAAATCTCCTGGCACGGCGTTCATCAGCCCGCGCCATCTCTGATTTGACCCGCCAATTATCCACAGATGCGTTTGAGGCCTCCATCCGGCAGGACCTGGCTTTCCACGATTCTTTCTCTTCTGGAAAGATCGTTTCCCGGATCACTTCAGACACACGTGAATTCGGTCAACTGATCACCTTGACAATGGACGTTATCGGACAGTTGGTCAGCTCGATTATCCTGGCTGTTATTCTCTTTCAGACGGAATGGCGTCTTGCCCTGGCCGTTATGTGCCTGGTCCCCATTCTTTTCTTCCTCGTAATTCAATATCGCCACGTTGCCCGAAAAATCACACGGGAAGGCATGCGGGCGATGGCCAATGTCAATTCAACGATTAAAGAGACCGTGAGCGGCATTGCCGTTGCCAAGAACTTCCGCCAGGAAGAGTCCATTTATCAGGAATTCGCCGAAGCGAACGAGACCTCCTATAAGGTCAATATCTCCCGGGGATTCATTCTGTCGGTTGTATTTCCGATGCTGCGAACAATTGGCGGCGTGGCCACCGCCTTGATGGTTTACTTCGGTGCAATGACAGTTCTGAATGGACTGGTCACCGCTGGTGCATGGTACTTGTTCCTTTCCACCCTCGATCGGTTCCTCTTCCCGGTGATGAGCTTATCCTCCTTCTGGACACAGGTGCAAACCGGCATGTCCGCCGCTGAACGGATCTTCGCGCTGATCGATGCGCCTCACTCAGTACAGCAAGTTGCAGCATTAAAGCCTAACAAACTCGAAGGTCGGATCGATATACGGCATGTTTCCTTCAGCTATGCGCCTGATGAGCCTGTGCTGAAGGATTTCTCACTTCACATTGATCCCGGTGAGACCCTGGCCCTGGTCGGTCACACCGGCGCAGGAAAAACCTCCATCGGACGTCTGATCACGCGGTTTTATGAATACCAGGGAGGCGAAATCCTGATCGATGGCGTCAACATCCGGGAATTCGATCTATTGGCCTTACGGCAGAAAATGGGTATCGTTTCCCAGGTACCCTTTCTCTTCGCAGGTACGGTTGAAGAAAATATCAGCTATGGATGTCCGGGGTGCAAGCGGGATAAAATCCTGCAAGTCGGGAATCAAATTGGGGAGGGAGAGTGGTTGGAAACCCTGCCCAATGGTCTGGATACCGAGGTAGGTGAACGCGGGTCACAACTCTCAATGGGTCAGCGCCAGCTTGTGGCTTTGATGCGGGTCTTGATTCAGCAGCCGGCCATCTTCATCCTTGATGAGGCGACTGCCAGCATTGACCCATTTACGGAGACCCAGATCCAGGCCGCTTTGGATCTCATTCTCTCCAACACAACCAGCATCCTGATCGCGCATAGGCTTTCAACCGTGAAATCCGCTGACCGGATCATGGTGATGAGAGACGGCGAAATCATTGAAGAAGGCAACCATGCCGCCCTGCTTGACAAAGGGGCGTATTATGCTGAGCTATATAATACTTACTTCCGGCATCAATCACTGGAATATATTGAAGCATCGAAGAAATTCGCCAAACGCTAAATGAACAGACAGCCAATGGTAAAGTAGTGCGAGCGGCAGATATTGGTGTAAGATTTAATTCCTTCTGCCTTGACTTTTATTGTGGCTGCTTTTAAAATCAACTCGAAGACGTTGGATGTTAATGGGAAGAGTCCGTTTCCAACACGGCACCGAAGGGGCAAAGCTGCAGGCTGAATCTCTCAGGTAAAAAGACCCGTTAAACAGACACCTCTGAAACATTACCAGCCAATTATTTTCGTGATTAACCCGGCCAGTGTGATGACAGAGAATTATAATAGACTGATCTATTACATAATGAGGAGTTTACGAATGAGTACACCCGAAGGCTTGAAATATGCAAAGACGGATGAATGGGTAAAAGTTGAAGGCAATGAAGCTCTGGTTGGCATTTCGGACTATGCCCAGGAACAGCTCTCCGATGTCGTTTATGTTGAACTGACCGTTGAAGAGGACGATCAGGTTGCAAAAGGTGACGCCGTTGCAACGGTCGAATCGGTAAAAGCTGCCGCAGACGTTAACTTCCCTGTTTCCGGCAAGATCGTTGCTGTAAATGAAGCCCTTGCCGACAATCCCGAAGTCCTGAACAGTGATCCTTATGGCGCGGGATGGCTGGTGAAATTGACCCTTGATGATCCTTCCGAGTTGGATGACCTGATGGACGCCGAAGCGTACGAAGCATACAACCAGGAACGTGAGGGATAATGTTTACACCTCACACCCCCCAGGAAATCAATGAGATGCTGAGGGTTATCGGGGTCAATTCAATTGAAGAGCTTTTTGAACAGGTTCCTGAGAAATATCGCTTCCCGGAACTTGATCTGCCTCAGGGACTGTCGGAAATGGAAGTCTCAACGGAAATGCGTGAGATTGCCGGCGCGAATGCTTCCGTGAATGATTTCAATTCCTTCCTTGGTGCCGGTGCATATAACCATTACATCCCGGCTGCCGTGGATATGATCCTTCGTCGTGGCGAATTTTATACAGCCTACACCCCCTATCAACCGGAAGTCTCTCAAGGCACGCTCCAGGCAATTTTTGAGTTCCAATCCCTGATGGCCGAATTAACCGGCATGGATGTCAGCAATGCTTCCCATTACGATGGCGCAACAGCCACCGCAGAAGCAGCCAACCTGGCGTATCACTTCTTCCGTGGGAAGCGCAAGAAGATGCTGCTCTCCCCCGCAGTGAACCCCCAGTTTCGTGAAACAGTCCGCACCTATATGGTTGGTCTGGAAGATGTCAATGTTACCGGCGACGGACCAGAGACACCGATTAGTGATGAACACGAAGCGTTTATCCAGCAAATCGACAACGAGACTGCACTGGTTGTGGTTCAATATCCGGATTTCTTCGGTCGTATTATTGACTATGCGAAGATTATTGAGGCTGCGCATGCTGCCGGCGCGCTGGTGGCGATGGTTTTCAATCCAACTGCGTTGGGGCTGCTGAAACCACCCGGTGATTTTAATGTCGATATTGCCGTTGGCGAAGGCCAACCGCTGGGTATTCCATTATCCTTTGGCGGTCCTTATCTGGGCATCTTCACCACCAGGGAACAATATGTCCGCAAGCTGGCCGGCCGTCTGGTCGGCGAAACTGAGGATGAAGATGGTCAACGGGCTTACGTCCTGACCCTTACCGCTCGTGAGCAGCACATTCGCCGTGAAAAGTCCACTTCGAATATCTGCACCAATCAGGGGTTGATGGCTCTGGCTGCAACGGTTTACCTCAGCCTGCTGGGAAAACAGGGCTTCCGCCAGGTGGCTGACTTATGCTATCAGAAAGCACATTACGCCGCCCAGGAGATCTCCAAATTGGAAGGGTATTCTCTGGCCTTCCCGCAGACACCCTTCTTCCATGAATTTGTGATCAAGACCCCCAAACCGGTCAATGCCATCAACCTCCATCTTGAAGAGCATTGGATCCTTGGCGGCTACGACCTGAGTCAGGCTTATCCTGAAATGGAAAACCACATGCTGGTTGCCGTGACGGAGAAAAACACGAAAGACGACATTGATGATTTTGTCGCAGTCCTGGACGAGGTGGCCCATGAGTGAGAAAACGATCTACGAACTTTCCCAACCAGGTCGCAAGGGCGTCACCTTCCCCAATCCTGACGTACCCACCACAGCTTTACCAGCTGAATTTCAACGGGATGACCTGAATTTTCCCGAGTTATCCGAACAGGATGTTATCCGCCACTTTACCAACCTGTCCAAGCTGAACTATTCCATTGATGGCGGGTTCTATCCTTTGGGTTCATGCACCATGAAATATAACCCAAAGATCAATGAGGAAATGGCCCGCCTGCCTGGAATGGTCGATACGCACCCACTTCAGCCCATCGTGAGTGTTCAGGGCAACCTGTACTTGATGTACCAGCTCCAGGAATGGCTCCAGGAGATCAGTGGGTTTGATCGCGTCTCCCTTTCGCCTGCTGCCGGTGCCCAGGGTGAACTGACCGGTGCACTTATTATCAAGAAATATCACCAGCACAACAACCATCCCGAACGGGTGAAGATCCTGATTCCCGATTCGGCTCACGGCACCAACCCGGCCACCTCATCGATGAGCGGCTTTAAAGTGGTCCCACTTCCATCGGATAACCGGGGCAACGTTGATGTTGACGCCCTCAGGCAGGAATGCGACGAAACCCTGGCGGGTTTGATGCTCACCAACCCGAACACGTTAGGGTTGTTTGATGAGAATGTCGAAGAAGTGGTCCGTCTGGTCCATGAAGCCGGCGGTCTGGTCTATGGCGATGGCGCAAACCTAAATGCTTTGCTGGGTGTCGTCCGGCCTGGCGACCTCGGGTTTGATGTGATGCATTTCAACCTGCATAAAACCTTCTCCACCCCCCACGGCGGCGGTGGACCAGGGTCGGGCCCCGTCGGCGTATCTGAGGCTTTGGCGGAGTTCCTCCCCGGCCCGGTGGTCACCGTGATAGAAGAGGGTAATGACGAAACACCGCCGTTCTTTGGATTTTATACCCCAAAGTATTCCATCGGTCGCATGAAGTCCTTTTACGGGCAATTTGGGATGCATATCCGGGCTTACACCTATATAGCCATGCTGGGGGCCGAAGGGTTGCTNNGATTATCCTTTGCCTTATGATCGTCATTGCATGCACGAGTTTGTTGTCGAAGGCGCCTGGGAAGATGTGCCGGATATTCATGCACTGGATATCGCCAAGCGGTTGATGGACTATGGTTTCCATCCGCCAACGAACTACTTCCCTTTGATCGTCCATGAAGCGTTGATGATCGAACCGACCGAAACTGAAAGCCGGCAAACATTGGACGCCTTCGCCGCCGCCCTCAAGGCCATTGCGAAAGAAGCTCGGGAGCAACCTGAGCTGTTGCACCAAGCGCCCCTCACTACGCCCATCAGGCGGTGCGACGAGGTCAAGGCAGCCCGCGATCTGGTCCTCTGTTGTTGGATCCCTGAAGATTAACAATCAGAAACCCCGGAGATAAGTCATTCCTCCGGGGTTTTGTTTTTACAATGATTATATCAAACGCCTGTTTCTTCCGGCTTAATCCTTGAGGATCAAACTCACAGGACAGTGATCGGAGCCCATGATTTCACTGTGAACGACGACATCCTCCACCCTCGGCATTAAGTCATCAGAGACCAGGAAATAATCCAGCCGCCAGCCGACATTCCTCTCTCTTGAGCTGAACCGGTAAGTCCACCAGGTATAAACCTCCTCTTCCGGATGAAGCACCCGGAAAGCATCCACAAAACCGTGCTCCAGGTATTTATCAATCCAGACCCTTTCCTCGGGCAGGAACCCGGTGTTTTTCTCATTTGATTTGGGGTTGGCAAGGTCAATTTCTTTATGAGCGGTATTGAAGTCACCGGTAATGATCATTTTCTTCCCTTGCTGATGGAGGTCATCGCAGATCTCAAGTAATTTCGCATAAAAATCCAACTTGAAAGGCACCCGCTTGTTTTCCTGGCCGCCATTGGGGAAATAGATATTGTAAAGGTATAGGTCACCCATCCGAAATCGGATGACACGTCCTTCGTTATCAAACTCCTCCACGCCAAACCCTTTTTCGATCTCTTCCGGGGCACTTTTATAGAATGATGCCGTCCCACTGTACCCTTTCCGTTCAGCTGGGTTCCAAACACTTTGATAACTGTTTATCGTGGCCTGGTCCTCCGTGATCTGGTCCAAATGGACCTTGATCTCCTGCAAACAAAGGATGTCCGGATCAATTTCCGGCACCCATGTAAACGCATCTTTGTTCAACGCTGCCCGGTAACCATTGACATTCCAGGTCGTAATCTTCATTGCAACACCTTTCACTTCCTATTGTGCGTATGGTAAACTTGTAACTTGTATGAATACAATCTCTTGTTTGATTTTACCCAGCCCTTCGCATTTCATAAAGGGTAATCGACAGGTATCACACTTATGAATAAACCCACCTCCCTTCACCGACTGTTCATCCTGTCCATCCTGTTGCTGACACTATGCCTTGCACCAGGCTATACCGTGACCGCTGCACCGGAATTACAGGACGAAGCGGTTTACATTGTTCAATCCGGTGATACATTAAGCTCAATAGCACTTCAGTTTGGCCTCACTTCCACAGAACTCCAAAACGCCAACCCAATGTCCGATCCCAATGCACTCGCCATCGGTCAGCGTTTGGTGATTCCCGGCCTGGAAGGCGTATCCGGACTGATCACATCCGAAGTTCTCCCTTTCGGCGCATCGCTTTCCGGACTCTCCCGACAATACCAGGTTGGTGCTGACGATCTCATGCGGTTAAATAAGATCACAAGCCCCTCTGAGACCATCGCAGGCGTGGATTTCATGGTTGTCGTGGATGAAATTGAAGACCCTTTCACTCCCGTGGCTTCCGTTTCAACAGGCGTGAGCACACTGGAAGGTGCCATCCGATTGGGAACGTCTCCCTGGGTATTAACACAACAAAACCGGTTAAACTCAACCTGGGAAACGGTTCCAGGCGAGATATTATATGGCAAAACCACCGATACCCCCTCCTATCAAACGGATTTTTCCAGTATCTCCATCTCCCCGCTCCCCCTCCTTCAGGGTGAGACAGTGGAGATCGCCATTGACTCGAATCCGGGTGCCACCTTTTCAGGGTCATTTGGCGATGAATCCCTCTCTTTTTTTAGTGATGACGGTTCAACCTATTACAGTTTCCTCGGAATCCATGCACAGGCAGATCCCGGCGCTTACACTATGGCAATTACGGCGGCTAAACCGGATGGAACCGAAACCAGTTTTGAACAACTGGTTCTCCTGGCTGATGTTGATTTCGGCAGCGAATATGTTTATGTTACAGACGGATTGAGCGAAACCGATATTGCTGAAGAAGACGCGATCATTACTTCAGCCCTTGATGGAAGAACCTCTGAACGCTATTGGAGTGGAACCTTCACTTATCCCGTGGATGAACCCTGCTTTGGCAGCTTGTTCGGTTTGGATCGCACTTATAATGATGGCGCGCTATATTACTACCACACCGGGGTGGATTTTCCGGTCTGCGCATCCAACCTGAACGTTTACGCACCTGCTGCCGGAAGAATTATTCTTGCAGATGAGTTATACGTCAAAGGCAATGCGATCATCATCGATCATGGCTGGGGTGTGTACTCTGTTTTTGCGCACTTATCCCAATTCAACGTCCAGGTTGACGATATTGTACAGCCTGGTGACATTATTGGTTTGATTGGTGACACAGGGCGTTCCGCCGGCCCACACCTGCATTTTGAAATCAATATTGGAAATACGCCTGTCAATCCCCTGACCTGGTTGAGCGAGGCATTTCCTTAAACATCTACGTTAAATAAAAACAAGCACCGATAAGATGCTTGTTCCCATGCGCTGGGAGGGAGTCGAACCCTCACGCCTTGCGGCACGTGGCCCTCAACCACGCCTGTCTGCCAGTTCCAGCACCAGCGCTTGAGCAGGATAATTATATCTAAGAAGCATTGGTTGTCAAGCAATTCTGATTTTTTTATAAAAAGGAGTACGAAATGACAATAGTACTGGATGCCATGGGAAGTGATGACCGCCCGGACCCCGAAGTTCAGGCTGCAGTGACCGCTTCCAATGCGTTTAATGAGACCATTATCCTTGTTGGTAATGCAGAAGAACTGGAAACCAAATTAAACCAAATCCCCGGCGATAAATCCCGTGTTCGGATAGTTCATGCCCCGGAAGCCCTGGATATGAGCGACCACATTGTGGATGCCAGAGCCAAGAAACAGAACTCCATGCGGGTGGGTATGGAACTGGTTAAAGCTGGTGAAGCGGACGCTTTCGTAACCGCCGGAAACACAGGAATGGCCATGTATTACGCCAGGAAGACCTTCGGTGATATTCCCGGATTGATCCGGCCCTGTCTGGGGACTATTTTCCCCGTAAAGAACGGCCACGCCGTGGTACTCGACATTGGCGCAAACGCGGAATGTCGCCCTGAGTTCCTCGTCCAATTCGCCATTATGGGTAAAGTCTTTTCACAAACCATGCTGGGCTTTGCCAACCCTCGGATCGGTCTGTTGTCTAATGGTGAAGAGGAAGGCAAAGGCAACAACCTCGTCCGGGAAACCTTCCCCCTCCTGGCCGAAAGCGGCCTTAACTTCATTGGCAATGTGGAAGGGAAAGAATTGTTCGAGGGGATGGCTGATGTGGTGGTCACGGATGGTTTCACCGGCAATGTTATGTTAAAATCCACTGAGGCAGTCGCCAAACTGATCATTGACATCCTGAAAGAAGAATTAATGTCTTCCTTCCGGACCAAACTCGGAGCCTTGCTTGCCAAGCCTGCTTTTGGGAAAATACAAAAAATGCTCGATCCCGCTGAAACGGGTGCTGCCCCACTCCTGGGTATTAATGCACCCGTATTCGTCGGGCATGGCCGGTCGGATGCACGGGCAATGGTCAGTGCGATCCGTTCCGCGAAGCAAGCAATTGATAACCATCTGTTGGATGAATTGCGTAAAGCGATCCAACCCAGCGCCTAAATGTAAAGGAAATTCATGAAACTCATTAGAAATGATAAACTGATCAAGCGGAATAAGAAACTCGGTAATATCCTGTTCATCGCCGGAATTGCAGTGCTGGGTGGCGGGCTTGTCCTCAGTTTTAATCCCACAATGACCAAGACCTTGCTTTCATTTGCTGCCCTTATAGTTGGTTTTGTGATCTCGCAAATCAGCACGCATATCGTCAACCGCTTTGGTCGGAGTCCGCGCAACGATGAACTGATCTCAGACAATCTGACCAAATTCAATAACGATTACAGTCTTTATATTTATAAGGCACCGGTTCCGATTCTCCTCGTCAGCCCTGTGGGCCTCTGGATCCCTGTTCCGATCAACGCCACCGGCGAGATCTATTTTGATAAGAAATGGAAACAGCGTGGCGGGGCAGCCCTGATGAAGTTCTTTGGGCAGGAGAATATTGGAAAACCCGAGTTGGATGTCGCGTCCAATGAAGAAGAGATCACCAAATTCCTCGTAAAATTCCTCTCAGAGGATGAAATGCCGCCCATCAACAGCATCCTGGTTTCCATGAATCCGAAAGCGGAAATTGGCGATGTCAGTGACGCACCCACGCCTATTGTTCCTTTGGATGCACTCCGGCGTAAAATACGTAAGTTCGAACGGGATTCCGAACTCACCATTCCGCAGGATATCCTTACTAAAATTTATAATGCATTGGACAATTAGCAGTTAGGATAAATCAGCATATTTCCTGAGGGTCTCAATCTCCTCAGGTTTCAAATAACGAAAATGACCGGGTTGGAGCTTTCCCAGGGTGATGGGTCCAATCCGCACACGACGGATCTGCCGGACGGG
>DPKV01000229.1 GCA_003542325.1 Anaerolineaceae bacterium | reverse complement strand
TTTACCTTGCGGGGGGAGAATGAAGACGCTATACTTCTAGCATCCGTTTTGTGACTTTTGGAGGTTTGATGTCAGACCAAAAACTACCCTGGTATATGAATGCTTTATTTTATGAGGTCCATATTCGCGCCTATCGCGACTCAAATGCAGACGGGAAAGGCGACATACCCGGATTGATCGAAAAACTGGATTACATCAAAGGCCTGGGGGTGGACTGCATCTGGATTCTACCCATCTACACATCGCCGTTAATGGACGATGGCTATGATATCGCTGATTACTACAATGTTCACCCGGATTATGGCACGCTTGCAGACTTTAAACGACTTGTCGGGGAAGCACATCAACGAGGACTCAGAGTCATTGCCGACCTCATCCTTAATCACACATCCGATCAGCACCCCTGGTTCCAGGCCTCCCGATCAGATCCCGCCTCAAAATACCGCGACTATTACGTTTGGTCGGAGACGGATGACAAATATTCCGATGCCCGGATCATTTTCGTCGACACCGAGCAATCCAACTGGACTTATGACGAAAAAGCCGGCCTTTATTTCTGGCACCGTTTCTATGCGTCTCAGCCCGATTTGAATTATGACAATCCAGCGGTCCGCGAGGAAATGCTAAACGTCATGAAGTTCTGGCTGGACATGGGGATTGACGGGTTTCGTGCTGACGCGGTTCCTTACCTGATTGAACGGGAAGGGACCAATTGTGAAAACCTGCCGGAAACCCATGCCATCCTGAAGTCCATCCGGGCCTACCTGGATGCCAATTATGAAGGAAAGGTGCTTCTGGCCGAGGCCAATCAATGGCCAAAAGATGTCCGCCCCTACTTTGGGGATGGGGATGAATTCAATATGGGGTTTCACTTTCCGATCATGCCCCGTATCTATATGGCGATCCGGAAAGGTGACCCAACCCCCATTCACTGGATCATGGCTCAAACCCCGGAAATCCCCGAGGGAACCCAATGGTGCACTTTCCTCCGCAACCATGATGAATTGACTTTGGAAATGGTGACCGAAGAAGAACGTCAATGGATGTGGAATGAGTATGCGCCGGACCCGCGCATGCGTCTCAATCTCGGCATCCGCCGGCGCCTCGCGCCATTATTGGACAATGACCACCGCAAGATCATGCTGGCTAATGCACTGCTGTATTCCCTGCCCGGCGCGCCCATCATCTATTACGGTGATGAGATTGGTATGGGGGATAATATCTGGCTGCCCGACCGGAACGGTGTCCGAACGCCCATGCAATGGGACACAAGCAAAAATGCCGGTTTTTCTTCCGCCCCAGCAGACAGCCTCTATACCCCCGTCATCTCTGAAGGTGAGTACGCTTATCAAAAGGTAAATGTCGCCACCGAAACGGCTGACCCGGACTCGCTTTTGAATAAAATCAAACATCTGATTAAGGTTCGCAAGGACCACCCTGTCCTTGCGTTGGGTGCGTACGAATTCCTCCAAAAAGAAGAAAAGGCATGCCTAACCATCCTTCGGTCCCTTAATGAGCAACGCCTGCTTTGTGTCCTCAACCTGACCGGCGAAGTCCAATCGATCCAGCTTGATTTGACGTCTTTCAAAGGTCATCATGTTAAGAGTTTACTTTCTAATAATGCCTTCCCAGGTATCACAGAGGATCCTTATCCGATAAGCCTCCCACCCTTTGCTTATCTCTGGTTGGAGATTTGTTGACATCCTCTGGAATTTGACAATTCTATTATAAAATGATGTCATGATGGAAGAACAGAACGGGTTTCACACCTGGCTATCTCAGTATATCAAACCTCTCAATCGGAATCGCCGCCATGAAATCATTACTGAAATCCGGACTGCCGCATCTCCCGGATTCGATTATTTTTTCCTGGTTGTCCTCTCCGCTGCCATTGCCACATTAGGTCTGATTAACGACTCGCCAGCCGTCATCATCGGTGCCATGGTGGTTGCACCATTGATGTCACCTATTCTGGGGGTCGGTCTCGGTTCGATCACCGCCGATGGGAAGTTGACACACAATTCCATCACAGCCTTAATTCGTGGTGCGATCGTTGCCATTCTGCTCTCGGCCTTACTAACCCTGACGAATATCTACCTGCCGTTTGTGCCCTCCCTTTTGGACATTCCGCATGAAATCCTGAGCCGGACTCAGCCCACGGCCAATGATCTGATCATCGCCCTGGCCGGGGGGCTTGCTGCAGCATACGCTCTTTCCCAACCCAATCTCTCGGCAGCCTTGCCAGGGGTTGCTATTGCAACCGCCCTTATGCCCCCGCTCTGCACCATTGGCGTTGGTTTGGCTTTGGGTCGTTGGGACATTGCGGGCGGCGCGTCCTTACTGTTCCTGACCAACGCTGTCACCATTGCCTTTGCCTCCAGCCTGGTCTTCTTTCTGGAAGGGTTTTCGCCGAGGCGAAAAAAGGAAAGCGAAAGACTCCCTAAATCCCTGCTGACCGCCGCTGCGTTGACTGCAATCCTCCTGATCCCCCTGATTATCGTCGGCGCACGCCTGGTCACACAGGCTCAGGAAAATCGCTTGATCAATACGGTCCTGGAAACTGAATTGGCGGAATATCCTGATACAGAGCTGGTAGAGATAATCATCAATCGGGTGGATCAGGAAATCCAATTGGAAATTACATTACGATCCAGCAGTTCACTGAGTTACGCCCAGGTCATCATCCTACAGGAGGCGCTCGTTGCCCGTCTCGATAAAACAGTCTCACTGGTCGTGGACCAGGTCCGTTCGGAAAGGGTCGATCCCCTGTTTCCGCCCACGTCGACACCTACCACAACCGAAACATCAACACCCTCACCCGGTCCAAGCCCGACCCTGACGAACACACCCATATCGACCGCAACACCCAGTCCATCTCCAACGGTCACAAGTACGCTGGCTATAATATTGAGAAGCTTCCAGGTCATTGACGCGGCTATTCCTGAAGATATCTACCTGCTTGATGAACCGGGCGGCGATGTCATTGCACTGCTCCCCGTTGGAGCCATTCTATTTGAACTGAATGAGACAATGACCTATGATGGATGGGTTTGGGTCAAAGTTGAAGATGAACAGCATCAAATCGGTTGGCTTCCTGAGATTTATCTTGAGGAAATCAGCGTTACCCCAACCGTAACAATAACGCCATTAAATTAATACTCACAATGGAGGAAGAATCAATGTCATCATATGAATGTGTTTCGTGCGGTTATATTTACGACCCGGCAGAGGGAGACCCGATCGGTGGGATCGAACCGGGCACATCTTTCGAAGACCTCCCGGATGATTGGGTTTGTCCGGATTGCGGTTTGGGTAAGGATGAATTCGTAAAGATCAAATAAATTGTTTTTTGGGGTTTATGTTCACTTTGAGGTATGATAACTATGGAAAATTCCCTTTAGAAAGGATGATTTATGTCAATCAATGATTATCTCCAAACAGCAGATTGGAAAAAAGAAAAACATGCCCCTGTTATTGACAGCCCTGAAAAGGTCAAATCAGGTGAAGAATTCAGTGTCTCCCTGACCATCGGGAAAGAGTTCCCCCACCCAAATACCACAGAGCATCACATTGCCTGGATCGAACTCTATTTCAAATCGGACGAGGGGAAATTCCCCAGCCTGATGGGTCGGTTTGAATTCAGCAGTCATGGCGAATCCGTCAAAGGTGCCAATGAGGGGCCAGCCTACACAGAACCCAAGGTTAGTATTGCTTTGAAACTAAAAGAATCCGGTTCTCTCACAGCCCTCTCCTATTGCAACATCCACGGTTTATGGGAAAGCAGCAATCCGATTATTGTCGAATAACAACCAATATTTATCTATCTTGAAAGAAAGCAGGGCGCCAGTGCAATTCTGACACCTGTTTTATTTTAATTTTTTTCCGTTGTCCAGTTACGACGCATGCGATGCACGATTTTTATTTTCAATGAAAGGGACCTTATGACAATCGTCAAAGAAAGATTAAGAGCAACGTATTTGACAAACCAATTCAATTTAAGGATAATTAATCGAGTTTTTTAACATTCGGATGATTCCTTTTCATGATCGGTTAAAATTGGGCTAAAAGGTTACAAGGATTACCTATTGAAAACAACATTACTCGAAACCAAAAATAAGGGTGTCATCGTCCGGGCAGTCGGTGTTGTTGTCGATGTTGCTTTCGAAACTGGCGACCTGCCCAGTATCCACAATGCCCTGATCGTCCATCGGGACCAGCAAAAACCGCTCGTGCTCGAAGTTGAAGAACATATGGATTCGAATGTCGTCCGGACCATTGCCATGGGATCCACAGCCGGGATCAGGCGGGGATTGATTGTGGAAGATACCGGCGAATCAATCAAGGTCCCAGTTGGACGCCCAACCCTCGGACGCATGTTCAATGTCTTGGGTGAACCCATTGATGAGAAAGGGCCGCTCGATGATGTCGTCCGGAAGAATATTCATGTAAAATCCCCACCTTTAAATGAACAACGGGTGGTGTCCACACCATTCATCACCGGCATTAAAGCCATTGATCTCCTCATTCCTTATCCCCAGGGGGGGAAGATCGGTTTGTTCGGCGGGGCTGGCGTTGGAAAAACCATTCTAATCATTGAGATGATGCGCAACATCACGAAACGTGATTCCGGCGTGGTATTGTTTGCCGGCGTGGGTGAACGCAGTCGTGAAGGAAATGACCTCTATCTTGAATTAAGCCAACGCGGTGTATTGGATTCGACAGTGCTTGTCTTCGGGCAGATGAACGAACCGCCCGGCGCACGGTTACGGACTCCTCTGACAGCGTTGACAATGGCGGAATACTTCCGCGACCACGAACGGCGACCGGTGATGGTCTTCATTGATAATATTTTCCGGTATATCNNAAGTCTCCGCTTTACTGGGAAGGCTGCCAAGTGAGGTCGGTTACCAACCCACACTCGAATCCGAAATGGGCACCTTGCAGGAACGCATCACAACCACCTCCGCCGGAAGCATCACCTCTGTCCAGGCTGTGTACGTCCCTTCTGATGACATGACCGATCCGGCGGTTACGGCGACCTTTGCCCACCTGGACGCCTCAACCGTTCTTACCCGCCACCTGGTTGACCTCGGAATCTATCCGGCAATCGACCCTTTGGCATCTTCTTCTAACCTTTTACTCCCACACGTTGTCGGGCAGGAACATTTTGATATTGCGATGCAGGTAAAGTCCATTCTGACGCGGTATGAAGACCTGAAGGATGTCATTGCAATCCTTGGGATTGAAGAATTGAGCGATGAGGATCAAAAAGTCGTTGCCAGGGCGCGCCGGATCCAGCGTTTCCTTTCGCAACCTATGTTTGCGGCAGAAGATTACACCGGCAACCCAGGCCAGTTTATTCCCCTTAAAGCGACCCTTGAAGGTTTTAGTGAAATCCTCGACGGGAAAGTGGATGACCTGCCGGAACAGGCTTTTTACATGGTCGGCACTATGGATGATGTTAAAAACAAAGCATTACAATTATCCATGGGAGAAGCGGAATGACTTCTTTTAAGCCGCTTAGCTTACGCATTCTTTCGCCTGAAGGCCCCATTCTGGAGGTCGATGAAGCAGCTTCAATCAACGTCCCTCTTGCGGATGGCGGCGGTATTGGGATCCGCCCCGGCCATGCACCCCTTATCGCAGAGACCGGTCAAGGCCCGGTGCGCTATCAAACAGCAGGCGGTGAAGACCAAATTGAAGTGATGCCTGGCATTTTGGAAATATTCAATAATGTGGTCACCATCCTGACGGTTCCTCAAATTAGTGATCATCTCACGGAACCGGATCACAACCCCAAAGATGAGTTTACCCAGATCATTGAGGCTATTTCTCAAGAACTCATAAATGAGGAAAAAAGGTCGACGGATAAAACTGCATGATGAGAAAAAACACTGGGAATTCAAAGCAAGCCCTGATCAAAGACATCAATCTCATGTCCCTGGGATGGGAACTGGCATTGCCGATTTTTGCTGGCGCAATTATCGGTTACCTGATCGACCGGCAATTTAATACCCAATATTTCTTCAGTATTGGCCTTTTGGTATCGGGGATCGGGATCGGTTATTACAATATCTATAAATACATTGAGATTGAACACCTGCGATTGAAAACATCCTCGAAGCATAATCCTCCCGAGGAGACCTCATCATGAACCTTCTCTCCCTTGTGCTATGGGGTCTGGCAGGTATCGCTCTGGCATTTTTCTCACTAAAGACCCAAACCTGGTCCGTGACCCGGATCACGCCAACCCACCCCGGCCGCAGTATGGCTCTGGTTGTTGGCGGGGCAATCCTCCGCTGGCTGATCACCGGTGCCATCTTCGTTTTAGCGCTTTCCAGGTCTATCCAGGCGATGCTGTCCGTATTTATCTTGTTTCTCATTACCCGCACCTTGTTCATCTTTATCTGGCAGGATGCCCTAATCCAAAAGCCGCTCCAGGCTAATCAAATGAAGGACTAACGATTTATGGAGGCCACAACCCCCCAAATCATTTTTTACCTGTTCGGAATACCCATCACCAATACTGTGGTGTCAACATGGGTTATGATGCTGGTCGTGATTATAATTGCGGCATTAATCCGGTTATTTAAAATGGATATCGCTGAAAGGATCATTGAGATGATCAATGGGATCATCGGATCGGTCATGCCGGAAAATGCCAATGTGATGCATTACCTGCCTGTTCTTGGTACATTGCTGATCTTTCTTTTGTTCGGAAATATCTTTAGCATTTTCCCACTGATGGTTTCACCCACTGCGGACATCAACACCACCTTTGCCCTGGCTCTCATTGTCTTTTTTGCTGTTCACGTCTATGGCATCAAAGAAAAGGGACTTTGGGGATATATTAAGGGCCTGGCGTCACCCGTTTACCTCTTGCCCCTGGAATTTGTCAGCCAGCTTTCCAGAACCCTGGCCCTGACCATCCGGCTTTTTGGCAATATCATCAGCTCCGATTTGATTGTGGCAATCGTGTTCTCATTAATTCCATTTATCGTCCCCCTGCCCTTCATCGCGCTGGGATTGCTGACAGGTGTGCTGCAAGCTTATATTTTCACCGTACTGGCATCATTATATATTGCATCGGCAATTGAAGTTGAATCTACCGAAGATGAGCGCCGGAGACTGAAACAGGAACTCCGGCAGACTACATGAACTCCAAGAAAGGAATTTAACCCTATGTGGCAACTTGATTCAGGAACAATCATCACACTTATCACGATCATTGGCTCCATCATTGGAATCGTAATTGGGAGTATTATCCCCGCCTTGATGGAAGGGAGAGCCGCTCATAAAGCCCTGGACGGCATCACCCGCCAACCTGACGCCGCCAACGACCTGCGAACGACGCTGATTATTTCAATGGCTTTAATTGAGACAACAGCTATTTACTCGCTGCTCGTTATTCTCATTTTACTGTTCGCCAACCCGCTGTTAGACCGGTTCTTTGGTTAAGCCCGAGGAGGGTTTGAATGCTGAATATTGATCTGGTGACCATTTCGGCTGAAATTATTAATTTCCTGGTTCTGGCTGTCGCCCTTTACTTCCTGTTATTCAAACCAGTGATTAAACGGATGAACGCGCAAGCTGAGGAAAAAGAAGCCTTAATGGAATCCATCCGCGAGAAGGAATCCCAGGCAAGCCAGTATCTGCAATCAATCGAAACCCGGCTGGCGAACATTGACAGCGAGATTGAAATCCGATTGCAGGAAGCCTACAAAGAGGCCCAGGGTGAGAGCCAGGCTTTACTGAAAGCAACCGAGAAAGAAGCCGCCCGGGTTTTTGAGGAGGCTGCCCTCGAAGCAGCAAAGCATCAACAACAAGAGGTAAAACAGCTTCAAAAGGAACTGGTCGACTCGATATTGGAGATCAGTGGACAGGTACTCATAAAAATCTCACCGGATGTCGTCCACGAAAACATGATTGAAGACCTGACAAAAGAGATCTGGGATTTGGGTAAACGCGATATGCGGCAGGTCAGCGCGATCCGGGACTCGCTGTCAGAACGGTCCCCCACGGTACTTGTCTCCGCTGCCCGTGAGTTAACTCCGGACCAGCAACGATCTTTAGTCAGGACCTTTAGCGCTTTGGCGGACCGGAATGTCGAGATGGAGATTGAAGTCGATCCCGATCTGATTGCCGGAATCCGCGTCAGAATGGGTGACCTGGTGGTTGAAAATTCCCTTGCGATGGAATTGGAAGAATTAAAGTCAGATGTCGTTGCCTCCCTGGAGGAAAGTATTCATGCAGAGGAATGAAAACACCATGCCATCCAGGAGCAGCGACCCATTGGATGAATTCTCGAAATCCCTCGATTTAGATATCCGCTTGTCGACCTCAAAAGAAGCGTTTCTAAAAAAGGTCAAGGAGGACATGCCCAGGGATAATGCAATTCCGCCAAAACGGGAAGTAAAAGAACTGATTGATCGCCTCTACAAACGGTCCAAAAATCTTTCCACCCGGGTCCGTTTCCTGGATGTCGGTACAGTGCAGCACATCGGCAACGGTATTGCCACTGTATCAGGTTTGCCAAATGTGAGCATTGATGAGATCGTCACTTTTCCGACCGGTGTTGAAGGAATGGCTCTCAACCTGGAACGGAAACGGGTCGACCTGATCATGCTGGGCAGTGAAAAGGATATCCGCGGCGGCGATCTGGTACAAGCCACCGGGAAACGTCTGCGCGTGCCAGTAGGCTCCCAGCTTCTGGGTCGGGTCATTGACCCCCTTGGGAATCCCCTGGACGGGGATGAACCACTTGAGATCAGTGAAAACCGCCTCCTCTCCAATATTGCGCCTGGCGTCATTCACCGTTCTCCGGTGAACGAACCCTTATACACCGGCACAACGGTTATTGACACTTTATTCCCCATTGGTCGCGGGCAGCGTGAATTGATTCTGGGTGACCGGCAAACTGGGAAAACAACCCTGGTAGTTGACGCCATTCTCAACCAAAAACATTCTGACGTGCGTTGCATTTACGTCGCAATCGGCCAGAAGAAGTCTTCCACTTTGGCCGTTATTGAAACCCTCCGCGAACATCAAGTCCTGGAGAATACGGCAATTGTCATGGGAAGCTCAGATGACCAGCCTGCTTTACGTTACCTTGCGCCTTTTACCGGTATGACCATGGCGGAATATTTCCTCGACCAGGGCCTTGACGTTCTGGTCGTATTTGATGACCTAAGCAGACACGCCGATGCATACCGGGAGTTAAGCCTGTTATTGCGCCGCCCCCCAGGGCGGGAAGCATATCCAGGCGACATTTTCTATCTGCACTCCCGTTTGCTTGAACGTGCCTGCAAAATGGACGCAGACCATGGCGGCGGGTCCATCACAGCGCTACCAATCGCTACAACTCAAAACGGTAACCTGTCAACCTATATTCCCACCAATTTGATCTCGATCACGGATGGTCAGATCGTATTGGACAAAACAGCGTTCAATGAGGGCCAAAAACCCGCCATCGATATTGGCCGTTC
>DPKV01000073.1 GCA_003542325.1 Anaerolineaceae bacterium | reverse complement strand
TATTTGAATTTATCAGCCCTTTCCCGTTCGTGGTGAGCCTGTCGAACCACTCATTATACCTTTGCAACAAGCTCAGTTTCTCCTCCTACTCCTCCTCCTCCTTCTGCGTTGTCAGTCCAGAGTCCAAGGCAACACCGCTACCCCCGGCACTCACGACCTATTTTGACGAAGAAACCGGGCAGATCATGGGCAATGTAATCGATGCACTCCAACAATTCGCAGGAACCCGCCCTTGTTTCCTGAACGCCGATTCCCTGCCGGGATACTACGTTCCCCAGGGTCTTTTGGCACAAACCAGCACCCCCATTCTCGACCCGGTTTTTGTCTATGATTACAGCGCAATTATCCGGGCTTTGTATATCGAAGGGATTTGCGATTTCGGGGTGACGTATGCTCTGGTCGGCGATCCCCGTCTTGCAGGTGACATCCTTCAGGATATCCCGGAAGCTCAGGATGTGGTTGAGATCATCTGGCAGACCGAGGGCGTCATTCCGAATATCAGCCTGTCCGCTTCTCCAGAGCTGCCGCTCTATCTGCAGGTTCAATTGCAGGAAGCCTTCCTTGACCTTCCGGATTTGCCGGATGGGTTGGCGTTGGTTTCCAGCGCGTTGAATTTTGATGTGGAAGCCTTCAAAACGATAACGGATGGTTTCTATAACCCGCTCCGGGGGATTCTTGCCCCGCTTGAGTTGGACCTGCAATCCATGACCACCCAAACCCAGGCAACACAATGAAGCTAAAAAAGATTGTAAAAATACTGTTCCACAGCCTGATTTATTTCGTGCTGGCGGGCTTCCTGATGACCGGACTGATGCGGGCAGGGATGCTTCTTTTCGCCGCCCCAAAAACCTTCCTCCCTGCTGAAGTGCTTAATGCGCCGGTTGCCCTTGTGCTGGGCGCTGGCTTAAACCGTGACGGAACCGCCGGCATTGTTCTGCAGGACCGGGTCGAGAAAGCCGCTGAACTCTATTTCGCCGGAAAAGTCGAAAAACTATTGATGAGCGGCGATAACAGCACCGAATATTATGATGAACCTGGCGCCATGCGAGAACATGCCCTTTCTTTAGGCGTGCCGGATGAAGACATCGTCCTTGATTTTGCCGGTCGTCGGACATACGATAGCTGCTACCGGGCCAAAGCAATCTTCGGTGTGGACGATCTGATCGTCGTCACACAGGCGTTCCACCTACCGCGGGCGATTTTTCTGTGCAACGCTTTTGACATCCGGGTGACGGGTGTCCCGGCCGACGACGCCAATTATCGCCTGCGCAGTTATACCTATTGGTGGTCACGAGAGGTCCTGGCCTCCGTCTATGCCTATTGGGATGTCCTGATTGCCCACCCCACGCCGATTTTAGGTAATCCCGAACCCATTTTTCCCTGATCGGCTACGAAAAAGGATAAAAAACCAAACTTTCCGCAGTTTGGTACCATTATTGCATTAAAAGGACTGTATGATGAATCGTGAAGAAGCATTCGCAATCGTAAATGAATACGTCAAGAACCCCAACCTTGTCAAACACATGCTGGCCGTTGAAGCTGCCATGCGGTTTTATGCTCGAAAATTTGGCGAGGATGAAGAAAAATGGGCCGTCGCAGGATTGTTACATGATTTTGATTGGGAAATCCATCCCACGATGGAAGAACATCCCCTGGCCGGAGAACACATCCTGCGGGAGCACGGTGTACCGGAAGAGATCATCCACGCCGTCCTCAGTCATGCAGACCATACCGGGGTCGTCAGAGAAAACCTGATGGAAAAAACCCTCTATGCCTGTGATGAACTGACCGGTTTGATTACCGCAGTTGCTCTGGTCCGGCCTTCACGGGCACTCTATGACCTCAAACCGAAATCGGTTAAGAATAAATGGAAGGATCGCTCTTTTGCGGCCGGTGCGAACCGGGAAGAAATGGAGCAGGGAGCCCGGGAATTAGGAATCGAGCTGTGGGAGCATGTCGGGAATGTGATCGAAGCCATGAATGCAATCGCCGCGGATTTGGACCTGGCAGGTTCCCCGGAGAAAGAAACCTAAAGGTGTCTCGATGACTCTGACGGGAAAAGGCTATTTTATCTGGATGGTCAAACAGTGCGAAAACGGGAATCCCGAGCGCATTGCTGCCCTTGCGAAAGAGTCCAATTTATCCCATGTCCTGATCAAGATCGCCGACGGGGTCTTCCCCTATAACATTCATCCGGACACAGAACAGGATGAAGTCAAACCCGTCATTGAGAAACTGCACGAGCAGGGAATCGCTGTTTGGGGCTGGCACTATATTTATGGGCAGAAACCCAAGCTGGAAGCTGATTCGGTCGTCGTCCGGGCGCTTGATCTGGGCATTGACGGTTTCGTTGTCAACGCTGAAAATGAGTATGAAGATAGCGGAAATGAAAAAGCTGCAGAAGTCTATATGAAAGTCCTCCGGGAAAACCTCGGCAGCATGCCCATCGCGCTGAGTTCCTACCGGTATCCAGGTTTCCATCCAAATTTTCCATGGTCAGCATTTTTGGAATATTGCGATTACACCATGCCGCAGGTTTACTGGGTTCAATCGCATAACAATGCGGGTGAACAACTGATCCGCAGTGTGGAGCAATATCAGGAAATTTCACCTTTCCGCCCCATCATCCCAACTGGGCCAACCTTTAAAGAATCAGGCTGGGCGCCTTATAAAGATGAGATTGTGGAATTCTTTCAAACCGCCACCCAACTGGGATTGTCTGCTGTGAATTTCTGGTATTGGGATGGGGCAAGACGCTACCTGCCCAAATTCTGGGATTTGGTGCGGGATTATCAATATAACGATTCCGAGCAACATACCGGCAATATCCAGCAATATATCGCAGCTCTCAACAGCCGCAATCCTGAAATCCTGATCCGTCAGTATGCAGATGACGCCGTTCAAATCCGAACTGACGCGACCGTCCAGGGTAAAGAAGCCATCAGAGCATGGTACAACCATCTTCTGACCGATTTCCCGGTTGGGCAATTTCAACTGGTCAAGGAATCCAGACAGGAGGACATCGTCAACCTTACCTGGGAAATCGCCTCACCGGACGGACAATTCCTTCAGACGCAGGAAACACTGGGACTGGATCACGGCAAGATCAAATATCAATATTCCTTCACCAGACCTCAAAAGTAATCCCCCTCTGAGCCGTTCATTGATAGGCTTGTCGGTTATTTCTTCCCCTAACCCAACCTTTGGCATCATTATTGCACTAAAAAGGACAATGATAGAGGTCATTGGAATATCTTTTTAAGTTAATTTGAGAAGCAAGAAACAGTAATTTGGTGGCACTATGACATTAACGGGAAAAGGGTACTACATCTGGATCGTCAGGCAATGTGAAAACGGAGATCCCGATCGCATTGCCTCCCTCGCGCGGGAAGCCAACCTGTCTCACGTCCTTGTCAAGATCGCGGACGGCGCCTTTCCATACAACATTGATCTCGACAGCGGCTATGACTATGCCAAACCGGCTATCAAGAAACTTCAGGCCCAGAACATCCAGGTCTGGGGATGGCAATACGTTTATGGAGACTACCCCGACCAGGAAGCCGAGATCGCCGTAAAACGAGCTCTGGAATTAGGTGTGGATGGGTTCGTGGTCAACGCAGAAGTTGAATACCAAACCAAGTCCAAAGCCACCGCCGCAAGCCGTTATATGAACATTCTCCGCAACAACCTGGGAAGCATGCCGATCGCCCTGAGTTCATACCGCTACCCTTCCTATCATATCAATTTCCCCTGGACGAATTTCCTGGAACGTTGCGATTACAACATGCCGCAGGTCTATTGGGTTTCATCGCACAACAATGCCGGTGAACAGCTTCAGCGGTGCGTCAATGAATTCCAGCAAATAAAACCCTTCAGGCCGATCATCCCCACCGGCCCTACCTATAAAGAATCGGGGTGGATCCCTTATAAACATGAAGTGATCGAGTTCATGGACGTCGCCAAGCAATTGGGATTGAGCGCGGTCAATTTCTGGTATTGGGACGGCGTTCGACGGTACATGCCGGAATTTTGGGACCTGGTACATGATTACCAGTATGACAACCCCATTCCCGAACTCAGCCAGGCGCAAAAATATATTGCGGCCTTGAACAGTCATGATCCGGATAAAGTCCTCGGCCTATATTCAGAAAATGCCGTGCAAATTAATTCGGAGGGCGCTATCCAGGGCAAAGAAGCCATCCGGACAAGGATAGCTTCTCTAGTAGCGGATTATTCGGATGGGCAGTTTGAACTACTGGGTGAATCCCGGGACGAAAACATCGTCAGTCTGCAATGGGAAGCCAGTTCTCCTTCAGGTAAAAGCTTACAGGGACAGGAAACATTCGGATTGCTGGATAACCTGATCAGCTACCAATACTCCTTCTTACAGCAAGCCGAGTCCGAAGCGTAATATTTCTCCTTATTCCAAGGTATTGACCATATCCAGCGGGACTGTCATCTCAATGATCTCGTCATTCGATTTGACATCGATGATCTGACCGCCTTTTTGCATCCGGTTGCAGGATGGGGCATCTTTCACATGCACAAGCCGGCTGGCGGCCTCTTCGAAATGCAGCACCCCATTATGTGTCAACAGGCCAACCATCATCCCAATGACTTTTTCATTTTTCGGTAACTTCCAGGTGATCACGCCATACCCATAACGGCCCTGGACCGGGAAATCCTTCGGATCGATCCGTTTTCCACTCCCACGGTTGGTCACCAGCAAGACTTCGCCTTTCTTTGAGACAACGCCTGCACCAACAACGAAATCATCTCCCCGCAGTTTAATCCCGCCCACACCTGCTGCAACCAACCCCATCGGACGGGCATCTTCCTCACTGAAACGGATCCCCATCCCATCCCGTGTCGCAAGGACGATATCTTCTCCGCCTTTGGTAAATAAAATAGTCAAAAGTGAATCGCCATCGTTGACCCTGGTCAGTGTCACCAGGTGAGCCGATGGGCCCGGCAGATCACTTAGAAGGGAACGTTTCACCATTCCCAAATGGCTGATGCTTATCAGGTAGCCGCTGTTCTCATCAAGATTCATCGGCGCTGAAAAAAGAAATTTAAGGTTGGATTCAGCGTCAAAAGGTGTCAGGGAGGAAATCAAAGCTCCNNAGATCATTCATTACATACACCGTTTGATGCGTTGTAGTCCGCAAGACCAGCTTGGGTGCGCCAATCCCCCACTGGCGGAAGGTCTTATCGTCTTTTGTGCGGGCAATCCGATTGTCCGGCGAGATGGCTACCCAGACCTGCTCTTCGGGCATCACATCTGCGGTCGTTAACAGGTCAATCGCCGTTTCACCCTCATCCATCTGGATGATCTGGGTCCGGCGCGGGTCGGCATACTTTTCCCGGACTTCTTTCAATTCCGTGATGACAACTTCCCTCATCTTTTTCGGTGATCGCAGCAAGCCTTCCAGCTCACTTATCCGTTTGGTAACCTCTTTATACTCATCTTCGATTTTCTTCCGTTCCAGGCCTGCCAGACGACGCAGAGGCATGTCCAGGATTGCCTGGGCCTGGATTTCATCCAGATTGAATCTTCGCATCAGGTTGGTCTTTGCGGTTTCCACCCGCTGGGACCGGCGGATCGTATCAATCACCTCATCCAGGTTTTCCAATGCCACCAGGTAAGCCTTCAGGATGTGTAAACGCTCCTTGGCCTTACGCAGTTCATGCTCACTGCGCCGTTTAATCACTTCCAGCCTGTGATCGATGAATACTTTCAGAGCCTGTTTCAGGCTGAGTTTGTGCGGTTCACCTTTGACCAAAGCCAGCAGGTTGATCCCGAAGGTTGCCTGCATGGAAGTGCGTTTGTACAGCTTCTTCAGAATGTCTTCCGGGACTGCGGTCTTGGTCAATTCAATCACGATGCGCATTCCCTGTCGATCGGACTCATCCCGAAGATCGCTCACACCGTCAACCACGCCATCCCGGACCAGATCAGCAATCTTTTCTATCAGCGATGCCTTATTCGTCATATAAGGCAACTCGGTGATGATGATCCGTTTTCGACCGCGGCTCATCTCTTCCAGCCGAACCCGAGCCCGCATCTTGACGCGGCCATTCCCACTGCCATAAGCCTGAGCCAGGGTATCGGTCCGATCATCCGTAATGATCAACCCTCCGGTGGGGAAATCCGGTCCTTTAATGTGTCTCATCAGGTCTTCAACACCGATGTCATCGACCTTGGTCCAGTTCTCCAGCATCATCACCAGGGCGTCAACGACCTCACCCAGGTTATGCGGCGGGATATTCGTCGCCATCGCAACGGCGATCCCGGACGCACCGTTGACCAATAAATTGGGGATCGCGCAGGGTAAGACTTCCGGTTCCCGAAGAGATCCGTCGAAGTTATCGATGAAATCCACGGTATCCATGTTCAACTGGAGCAGAATATCCGTGGCGATCTGGGTTAACCTGGCTTCGGTATACCGCATGGCAGCGGGCGGATCACCATCCACACTCCCAAAGTTCCCCTGTCCTTCCACCAGCATATACCGCTGAGAGAAATCCTGAGCCAAACGAGCCATCGTCTCATAAACAGCCATATCGCCATGCGGATGGTACTTGCCCAGCACCTCGCCGACGATCCTGGCCGATTTCTTATGTGAAGAATCGGGGCGCAGTCCCATGTCGTACATAGCGTAAAGGATTCTGCGCTGAACCGGCTTGAGTCCATCTCTGGCGTCAGGTAAAGCCCGGGCAACGATCACACTCATCGCATAATCGAGATAGGACTGCTGCATTTCGTCGTTGATATTGATTGTCTTTACAATTCCTAGGTCCATAGATACTCCTCCTGTCCTATCTTATGCTGTAATATGACAGGCGTCAAGAAAACCGGTAAAAGAACATTTGTTTCATTGTATCATAAAAATCCCGAGGGCTTTCCTCGGGATTCTTAATAGTTCAAAGTCTAAATCTGAAGGTTATTTATTCGATAATCTCCAGGTCATCATCATCTTCGTCTTCGAAGGCTTCATCAAGATCTTCGTCATCTTCTTCGACATCTTCTTCTTCCAGCAAATCGTCGTCGACATCATCCATCAGATCGTCGTCCTCAATGAGCTCAATCACATCATCGTCATCGTCCTCGAACAGATTGAGCACGCGCCCTTCCAGCATTGCACCGGAAGGTACTTCACCAGGGGTTTCACTTGAGAATTGTCCCGGTTCAAAACCCGTTCCGGCAGGAATGAGTTTACCGATCATGATGTTCTCTTTCAAACCGTAGAGCGGGTCTTCACGGGAGGCCACTGCTGCGGCTGAGAGCACTTTAATCGTGTGCTGGAAGGAGGATGCGGACAGGAACGAATCAGTCTCAAGGGCAGCTTTGGTGATCCCAAGCAGGATCTCGGCATATCGCGCCGGCTTCTTACCTTCTGCGACCAATTCTTCATTCACCCGGCGGATCTCAAGGCGGTTCACCAGGTCCTGCGGCAGGTAGGGTGAATCGCCGGGGCGGATGATCTGGACTTTGCCGAGCATCTTGTGAATGATCACTTCAAAGTGCTTATCATTGATGTCCTGACCCTGTGTCCGGTAAACCTGCTGGATCTCTTTCAGTAAATACTGCTGGCATGCATCCCGTCCCTTGATCCTCAAGATCGTATGCGGGTTCAGAGAACCTTCAGTTAAGGGTTGACCGGCATCGACCTTCTCGCCGTCCTGAACGATCAGGCGTGAGGTGGTCGGAATGTCATATTCCTCCGATTCCCTTACTTCATACGACACAATCACATCGCCGTCTTCAAGACGGACACGGCCGGCATGCTGGGCCTTAATGATTGCTTCGTCCTGGGTTGCCAGAGTCGCGCCAGCTTCCACTTCATCCTCATCCTGGACTTCAATCTGCCATTTCGATGGAATCTCATAATCATCGGAAACCATTTCGCTCTGGTCAATCCGCACAATCCGTTGATCGGTGTATTTTTCAGAGAAGATCACATGCGCCGTACCGGCAATCCGGGAGATGATCGCCTCACCTTTTGGCGCTTTCCGGGCTTCAAACAATTCTTCCACACGGGGAAGACCGGTTGTAATGTCACCGCCAGCCGCCACACCACCGGTATGGAAGGTCCGCAGGGTCAACTGTGTACCCGGCTCGCCAATGGACTGCGCGGCAATGATGCCAACCGTCGAACCCAGTTTGACCATCTCACCACGGCCCAGGTCCACGCCGTAACAATTGGCGCAGATGCCATGAACCATTTCGCAGGTCAATGGGGATCGGACTTTAATTTTGGTGACACCTGCATTGATGACCTTTTTGACTTTTTCATGCGACAAGACATCATTTTGGTCAAACAGGATCTCGCCCGTCTTCGGATCAACAATCCGTTCAGCCAGGGTACGGCCATAAATCCGTTCTGAGAATGTTTCGCCGGCAATGTCATCATCAGCGGAAAGCCAGATACCGTTGGTTGAACCGCAATCCTCTTCGTTGACAATGATGTCCTGCGCCACATCAACCAAACGTCGGGTCAGGTAACCGGCATCAGCCGTACGAAGCGCTGTATCGGCCAACCCTTTCCGGGCGCCATGTGTGGAAATGAAGTATTCCAGAGCCGTCAGGCCTTCGCGGAAGTTGGATCGAATGGGCATGGGGATGATGCGGCCGGCGGGGTCAGCCATCAAACCACGCATACCGGCCAACTGGGCAATGGAGTTGAAACCGCCTTTGCTGGCGCCGCAGTTCGCCATGGTCGCCAGGTCGCCGGTCGGGTCCATATTTTCCTTGACAGCCCTCGCAACGATGTTGGTGGTATCCTGCCAAACCTCAATGACTTTCTCATCCCGTTCCTGTTCGGTCAGCAGACCACGGCGGAAGTCCCGGCCGATCACATCGACCTTCCCCAGGGCGTCCTGAATGATCTCCTGCTTCTTCGGAGGTACGGTGATGTCAGCCACAGCGATGGTGGAACCAGAGCGGGTGGCATATTTGAAGCCCACTTCTTTGATCTGGTCAGCAATGATGCAGGTTTCTTCCTGACCGCAGATCTCGTAAGTTTCAGCGATCAGGTCCTTCACACCGCCCTTGTCCAATTCGCCATTGAAGAAACGCATCCGCTCCGTCAGGACACTATTGAACAGCACACGGCCAACAGTTGTGTCAATCATGCGGACTTCAGATTCTTCCATCCGCAAATTATTGGTGTCATACCAGGTCTCAGTCTTGATCTTGATATGGGCGTGAATATCGACCTGGTCCAATTCGTAAGCCATCAGAACTTCATTAATATTCGAGAAAGCGCGGCCATCACCTTTGAATTCCTTCTCAATATTCATGGTCAGGTAATACACACCGAGGACCATATCCTTGGAGGGGCTGATGATGGGCTCACCACTGGCGGGTTTGAGCAGGTTCTTGGTTGCCAGCATCAATTCGCGGGCTTCAGTGACAGCTTTCTGTGAAAGCGGTACATGCACAGCCATTTGGTCACCATCAAAGTCAGCGTTGAAAGCGGTGGTAACCAATGGGTGCAATTGAATGGCGCTGCCTTCGACCAGGATCGGCTCAAAGGCCTGAATACCCAAACGGTGAAGTGTAGGCGCACGGTTCAACAGCACCGGGCGGTCCTTAATGACCTCTTCCAGCGATTCCCACACTTCAGGACGGTTGCGTTCAATGAAGCGCCGGGCACCCTTGATATTCGCAGCGTATTCCTGCGATACCAGGCGGGAAATAACAAAGGGACGATAGAGTTCCAACGCCATGGACTTTGGCAAACCGCACTGGTGGAGCTTCAACTGGGGGCCAACCACGATCACGGAACGACCGGAGTAGTCCACCCGTTTACCCAGCAGGTTGCGGCGGAAGCGGCCTTTCTTGCCTTTGAGCATATCACTCAGGGACCGCAGTTCACGTCGCCCACGCCGGGAAAGCGCTTTACCGCGCTGTGAGTTATCAATCAGGGAGTCAACTGACTCCTGCAACATACGTTTTTCGTTCCGGACGATCACGTCCGGCGCACCTAACTCCAGCAACCGTTTAAGGCGGTTGTTGCGGTTGATCACCCGGCGGTAGAGATCGTTCAGGTCGGAGGTTGCAAAACGTCCACCATCCAACTGCACCATCGGACGCAGATCGGGAGGAATGACCGGCAGGACGGTCAGAATCATCCATTCCGGTTTGTTATTGGACCGGCGGAATGATTCGATCACACCCAAACGCCGGGTGGCTTTCTTGCGTTTCTGCTTGCTGCGGGTCGTCCGGATCTCATCCCAGAGTTCTTCGGACATCGCGTCCAGGTCGATCCGTTTCAAAATATCATAGAACGCCTCGGCGCCCATATCCGCCCGGAACACCTGTCCCCAGCGTGATTTCAATTCCCGATAACGAGATTCACTCAGGAAAGTGAAAGGCTCAAGTTCATAGAGTTCATCCCGCAGATTTGCGGATTCAGTCTGAGTTTCCTCAGCCTGGTCTTCCAGCGCTGCCCGGAGCTCCTCCATCTTGAGTTCCCCTTCCGCTTTGACCTCTTCCTTGCGGAGTGTCACATGCTCCAGCTCACGGCTGCGTTCATCTTTGAGGTCTGCTTCCAGATCCTCGATCATTTCCTTGACAATCTTCTGTACATGGCTGAGATGGCCTGAATTGACTTCATCACCAATCTCGACAATGGTTATTTCGTTCTCCAATGCTGAGAAAGCAATCGCTTTGCGAATCTTCTTCCCCATCCGGGTTTGGATTTCGCTCTCCAACCGCTGGCCTTCCTTGATCACCGGGTCAATCCGGGAACCAATCTGCTCATCATAGCTGGCCTGGATCGCTTCTTTTTCCGCGTCCAGTTCTTTCAAAGTCTTATCGCGGTTCTTTTTCACCTCAGCGATTTGGGCATTGACCTTCTGTCCCAGTTCACGTTCGGAAAGGCTGATCTCATCTTCCAGGCGTTTCAGGGCTTTCTGGCGCGCTTCCTCATCAACATAAGTGACGATATACTGCGCGAAATAAAGTACACGGTCGAGGTTCCGGCGGGAAATGTTCAACATATACCCCAGGAACGAGGGAATCCGGCGCGTATACCAGATGTGGGCAACCGGAGCGGCTAATTCAATATGCCCCATGCGCTCACGGCGGACGGAAGAGCGGGTAACTTCAACACCGCATTTATCACAAATAATTCCCTTATAGCGGGGATTCTTATACTTCCCACAATAACATTGATAATCACGGGTGGGGCCAAAAATGGCTTCACAAAACAGACCGTCTTTTTCAGGGCGAAGTCGCCGATAGTTGATTGTCTCTGGCTTCAGAACCTCACCATAAGACCAGCTTCGGATAACCTCAGGAGATGCAAGACCGATCCGCAGTGCTTTTAATCCCTTTGTTTCCACTAGGAGCCTCCTGTAAATATGGAAATGGTACCTTTATTGCTTTAACGCGAGAAAAACCTTGGGAGAAGGTCATTTGCTCAGGTGTCTTGGAACTTGTATGGATAACTTAATCCAATGCATGCAAACGGTAATTATAGCAAATTACATCATGTTTTGTCAACTATTTCCTCATAAAAATCCGGAGTTACGGGACATCACTCCCTTAACACCGATCACAAACGGGGTTGCACCAGGGGAATTTGCAAGTAAAACGTGCTCCCCTGCCCCAGTTTGCTGTCAAACCAGACTTTCCCACCATGTCGTTCAACAATGGATTTGACGATGGACAACCCAAGACCGCTCCCCGATCGTGATTCCACTGTGGCTTGACCCTCCGGGTGGAAGAAAGGTTTGAATATCTTCCGCTGGTCAAGCGGCGCAATCCCGGGGCCATCATCCTGCACGGCAAATAAGACTGACTCATCCTGTTTACGTGCGCTGATCAGAATGCTCCGCCCATTCCTGGTAAATTGGATGGCATTATCCACCAGATTATTAATGGCCTGCACAAGGAGCATTGGGTCAGCTTCGATAAAGACAGGCTCTTCCGGCAAATCCAGTCGTACATCTATGTGTTTCTGCCTGGCGAGAGGTTCCATAGAATCCCTCACCTTATTGATCACCTCCTCCACTGAGACTTCTTCCAACATAAGCGCTTCTCCGCTGTCCAGCCGGCCCAATTCCAGCAAATCCTGGACGAGGACTTTCATTTCCTCCACGCTGTTAATAATATTGGCAAGATAAGTGTCCTGCTGGTCGTTCAAGTTGCCCGCCAACCGGATGATCTTTGCATACCCCTGAACCAGGGTGAGGGGTGAACGGAGTTCGTGGCTGACCATGGTGACGAATTCCGTTTTCAGGTCATCTTTCTGCTTGTATTGAGAAATGTCCCTGAAAATTCCCGCAGTGCCCACCTTCCGTCCATCCACAGTTAAAGGTGATATGCTCGCCTGGTATGTCTTCCCATCCGGGGTGGTTATCTCTTTGGATTGCTGCTCTTCCCCAGGCATAACGGACCACGCCTTCAGGTCTTCGTCCACGAACAGGGCTGGCAGGGGAACGCCGATACCCTTTTGCCTGCCAATACCCGGCAATTGCCGTGCAGCCTCGTTGAGATAAACGACTTCACCGCGCTCATCCGCCAAAATAACCGGGTCTGAAAGGCTCGTCAATATCGATTCCAATCGCTTCCGAGTGGTCAGCGATTCATCAAAAGCTTTGGTATTAATGATGGCTGTGGCAGCTTTGTGTGCCAGATCGTTGAAGTACGCAAAGTTATCCTCACTCAATGTGGTCCGGTCATCAAACGTGACCCAGAACACGCCGAGGGGCAGGTTCTTCCAATTCAGGGGTATCGCGAACATCAATCCCTGGTAAGGGAACCCCTTCCCCAGGTGGAATTGTCTCGCAATTTGAGAATCCCGCATCACGAATTGACCACGGGATTGAGACAACATCAACACATCTTCATCCAAAGCGGCAATGGCCTGCGCGTGTTTTCCCAAACCAAATTGCTGACCGAGTGTCGTTCTCCCCTTCCTTTGAGTTTCTTCAAGCAGGACAATCCTGGCGGAAGATACACCGTGTTCCAGTGCCGCCAGGAGGACCACCTGTAACGAATCGTGTAATTTAAGCTGACCGGTAATCCGCTCGCTGACGGAAAGGAGCTCGGATTGTTTTTGCATCCGGGACCTGACGGTCCCCAGCATCTTTTGGAAAACACCGGCTAACCGGTCCATCTCACCGGTGTAACGTTTCCGTGGGAGAGAGACACTCCACTCACCTGAAGTGATTTTTTCAGCGGCAGCTTCAATCTCAAGGATGTCCCGTTGGACTCGGCCGAAGAGAATATTGCCAACGATCAATACAACCCCAATCAAACTCACCCCGCTCAGGAAGACCGGCAGTACTTTTTCCATGGCGGCCGTCCGGATCGTGGTGACCGGCATATCGGTAATAACGGCCAAACCTACATCGCCGACCGGTTGATAATATTCCAGAACCCGGCCTTTGATGGGTTCCTCTCTCTCATAAAACGTGGGTGTCACAAAGGTCGAACCGGTATATTGTCCCCGGATCTGCCCAGGATCGGTGTGGAAAATGACCAGACCGTCCTTGCCAACGACCTGTCCCGAACCGCCATTCTTCGTGACATCAACCAGGGCAGTCACGTAAGGCTGCATGAGAAGGTTGGTTTCCAATCCCGTCCTTCCCCATAATACGCCGGTCACATACCCCTCGGCATTCCGCACGTTCGCCAGAAAGGAAATCTTCGCGGAAGATGTCAGGACGACCGAAGCAGTCGCAGTGCTGCTGAGCGCTTCCTGCAGGAAGGGCTGATCCACCTCCAGCAGGAAGAACGTGGGCAGGTTCTCGGAGGGGAAGGCTGCAATGACCTGTCCCTCAGGGTTGATAAAAGCCAATTCATCAAAATAAGGATACGCTGATGCCAGGGAACCCAATGTCTGCGTCATTGCTGTCGGGTCCTGATTAACCAGACGTCCATCTTCCCGCATGGACTGCAGGACACTTTGCCCTGAAGAAATAAATCCCGCCAGGCCTTCTGACACAAGGTTCGATGTTTCGGTGATCTCCAGAACAGCGGTCCTCCGGGCTGCCGCTTCCGCGGAACGCCATTGCAGCACCATGCCAATGGTCAGCAAAGCCAGCGTGACGGTCAGCACGAGCCAGGTGAACCTGACCCTGATGTGCTCCTCACCTGGCGTGGATTTCAATTCACCTTTTGAGCCCCACTTCTCTCCTGTAAACAGCCTGACCACCAGACAGACCAATCCGCCAAACAACACCATGCCTGCCAGGGCACCATACATCCCTTGGAACCTTACCAGTGCTTCCACAGCGCGATCTGTCAAAGAACCGGTTCCGTCCAGGATCAACGCACAGAAAGTCACCGGGATCAAAGCCAATCCTGCCGCCACCGCCGAGAAGAGGGGAAATCGGAGTAAACGATAAACCCAGGTGCGATAACGTTGTCGCAAGCCCAGTGTGAAAAGAATGGATGCCGTCATGAACAAAAGCGGCGTGAAGATCGAATGGGTGTCCAGGTAGGCCAATAAAAGGCCCGTTATTCCGGCCAGGAGGACTGCCGGGGTCAGTCCCAAGAATCCGCCCGCAAGCATCCAGGGTACAGCGGCAAAGACCATCAAATGGATGGATTGATCGTTTCCAGAGTCTCCGTCAACGGGAAATCCAAAGAATGGGGTCACGATGACAACCAGAAAACTCAGCAAGGCTAACCAAATCACAGACTGGCGATCCAACCTGAACGCACTTTCGCGGTTTCGCACCGTGATAAAAACAAGCACACCAAACCAGATCATCCAGGCCACCCATGAGATGGGGTTATCTGGGAGTTCAAAGGTAAACTCATTCGTTAGCGGTGTGAAGAAATTAGC
Source organism: Anaerolineaceae bacterium (assembly GCA_003542325.1). GTDB lineage: Bacteria > Chloroflexota > Anaerolineae > Anaerolineales > Anaerolineaceae > Brevifilum. The sequence continues at coordinate 425 of DPKV01000073.1, read as the reverse complement.
CATTTTTCACTTTGATTAACACGGATAATCCATTATAGCATCACACCGTCGTATCCGAGGTTGCCGCAGGAAGGAGTATATGCAGGGTTGTGATTTACCTGACTTTAGCGGTCCGCCTCGCGATCAAAACCGTTCCAGCCGACTTTATCAAGGAAGGGACGGTGCGATTGAATGGGTAATTGCCTGACTGCGTCCAGCCACCCGGCTTCTGCAGATTCGACCTGCGAAAAACATGCCTCGGTAAACGCAGCGCGTTTTCCCTTTGACTTGCGTTCGGTTTCAGACGCCTTCTGCAGAAAGCCTTCTTCCAACCGATCACGCTGTTCCTCGAATACCGGCCGCCGCGTTGTGTAATCTTTCAAAACCTCGCGGTGCAGGTTTTCATGCCGCCACCAAACTGTCTGCTCATCATAGGTCGCAGTCGG